>NZ_JBHMQU010000014.1:0-4568 GCF_042435015.1 Paracoccus panacisoli
CGGGCCGCGGCGGCAGGCTCGCGCAGCAGCGCCACCCCGTCCGCGCGGGGGCGGGCGATGACCCCGGCGAGCGTCGCGGGGGCGCCCGCCGCCAGCGCCACCAGCAGCCGCGACAGATCGTCGCCCCGGGGGGCGTAGTCGGCCCCGGTGACCCAGCGCAGCCCGGCGGCGATCAGCCGGCGGCGCGTCTCGGCCGGTTGGGCCAGCACCGCGGGCGGCAGCAGCAGCATCCCGCGATCGGCCTCTACCCCCTCGGCCACGGTGGCGGCGTGGTCGGTGAGCGCCGCCCGCGCCTCGGACAGCCACGCGGCCGAACGCGCCAGCCCCGGCACCGGCAGGTCGAGCGCGGCGATCGCCTGCCGCACCCGCACCCGGTCGAAGCCCGGGTCGTCGTTGGTGGGATCGTCGCTCCACCCCAGGCCGCGGGCGGTCAGCCAGTCTCGCAGCGCCGCCCGCCGGACCCCCAGCATCGGGCGCAGCCACAGCGTCCCGCCCTGCCGGCGCGCGGCGGCCATGCCAGAGAGCCCATCGAGCCCCGCCCCGCGCCCGAGCCGCATCACCAGCGTCTCGGCCTGATCGTCCATCGTGTGGCCCAGCGCCACCGCGCCCAGCTCCGCCCCGTCGGCCCAGTCGGCGAGCAGCCGCAGCCGCGCCGCCCGCGCCGCCGCCATCAGGTTGCCCGCCGGCGCCCGCCCCCCGTGGTCCCAGACGAGCACCCGGTGCGGCAACCCCAGCGCAGCACAGGCGCGGGCGACGGCAGCGGCCTCGTCGCCCGAACCGGAACGCAGGCGGTGATCGACCGTCGCCACGGCCAGCCGGACGCCCCGGGCCTGCGCCCACGGCGCGGCGATGTGCAGGAGTGCGGTGGAATCGCTGCCGCCCGAGACCGCCAGCCCCAGCCCGGGCAGCGCCCCGGCGAGGCGGTCGAGCTCGGCGCGGACGGCCTCCTCCGGGTCGGCGGGCCCGAGCGGATCCGTTCCCCCCGCGGGGTCAGCCGCCATCGGCGAGGTCGGCCGCAGCCTCGGGGTCGGCGCTGGCCTCGGGGTCGGCACCGGCCTCGGCGGCGGGGTCGGTGGCGGGGCCTGCGTCGGCCTCCGGGGGCATGGCCGCAGGGTCGCCCTGCATCGCCGCGGCGCAGTTGGCGGCGGAGCTGCGGCGCTCGGCCTCGTCGGCCTGCGGGGTGCCGGCGAAGCGGGTGGTCAGCTCGGTCAGATAGACGCAGCCGGCGCTCGGCGCCTTGCCGACGGCCGCCACGCGGGACAGGCCCAGCAGCGCGTCGGCCGCCCGCGGCCCGGTCGGCGCCGCGGCAAAGGCCGAAAGCCACGCGGCCGTCGCCCCCTTGGCGTCGCCCGCGCTGTCGAGCGCCGCGCCGCGCAGGAACTGCGCCTCGGCGGCGGCGGGGCTGTCGGCGTGGGTGCGGGCGAAGGCGGCGAATAGCTCGGCGGCGCGGGGGAAGTCCCCCTGCTGCATCGCCGCGCTCGCGGCCTCGAAGCTGCGCCGTTCCGCGGCCGTCAGCGGCACGCCGGCGGAGGGCGTGACCGGATCGGCCCCGGCGGGGTGCCCGGTCGCGGGCCCTGCCGCGGCCACGGGGCCGCCCACGACCCCGCCCAAGGCTCCGCCCGTCCCCGCCGACTGGTCGCCCAGCGTCGGCGTGGTCAGCGCGCCGAGGTCGCAGCCGTCCTCCATCTCGCAAAGGCGGAACTCGATGTCGCCGATCCGGTTGGTGCCGTCGCGCACCACCTGGTCGATGCGCTTGCGCAGCCGCTCGGCCTCGCCGGTGAGGCGGGCGAGGTCACGCTCCATCGCGTTCATCCGGTCGATGGCGCTGTCGCCGCCCGCAGCCTGAAAACCCGCCGCGCCCGAGGTGTTCAGCTCGGCCCTGAGCGCCTTCAACTCGGCGGCCAGCGCCTTGAGGTCGGCGCGAAGGTCGGCGAGCGTCCGCCCCTCGGCCGCCACAGCGGGGGCCGCGGGCGCAGGCGTTGCGGGGGCAGCCGTCTGCGCCGCCGCGGGCCACGCGAGTGCCGACAGCACCGCGGACAGGACCAGCGCGCGCCGCATCAGACGCCGGCGCCGGGCGAGACGATGGTGACGGCGCGGCGGTTCTTGACCTGGCATTCGGGGGTCGAGCAGACCTCGACCGGCCGTTCCTTGCCGTAGGAACTGGTGCGGATGCGCCCGGCCTCGACCCCTTGCGAGACGAGGTATTCCTGCACCGCCCCGGCCCGGCGGGCCCCGAGGGCGAGGTTGTATTCGCGGGTGCCCTTCTCGTCCGAATGGCCCTCGACCACGGTCGAGAAGCTGCCGTTCTGCTTGAGCCACGCGGCCTGACGCACCAGCGTCGCGCGGGCGGTGCCGTCGAGCGTGGCGTCGTTCTCGGGGAACATCACCGTGTCGCCCGCGGTGCGGATGAAATCCGCCGCGGTCGCGGTGCCGGGCAGGTTGCCGCCCCGCACCTCGCCGGTGTAGCGGGCGGGGCCGCCGGCGGTGCCGGCGTAGGGGTCGGCGACGACCACCGGCGCGGGCGGCTGGGCGCAGGCCCCGAGCAATGCCAGCGCCGCGGCCGCAGCCCCGATCCGAAACCCGTTCATCATCTCACCCACGCCCCTCTGCGGTCGCCGCGGCCCGTCGCCCGACCGATTGCTCATGGCAGCAGCGGCCCCCAGTCGGGGTCCGACGCCGCGCCCTCGATATCCAGCGGGCGCATGTTGCGCCCCGTCACGTCCACGGAATGCAGCCTCGACACCCCGTCCCCGCCCGGAGTCTGCCGCGTGAACATCACCACACGGCCATTGGGGGCCCAAGTCGGGCCCTCGTCAAGGAACGATTCAGTCAGCATTTTCTCTTCCGTGCCATCCGGGCGCATCACCCCGATGTGGAAATTGTCGCCGTTCTGGTTGGTGAAGGCGATGAGATCGCCCTTGGGCGACCACGCGGGCGTGCCGTAGCTGCCCTCGCCAAAGCTGATCCGCTGCGGCTCGCCGGACCCGTCTGCGGGCATGACGTAGATCTGCTGGGCGCCCGACTGGTCGCTTTCGAAGACGATCTGGCGGCCGTCCGGGCTGAAGCTCGGCGAGGTCTCGATCGCCTGCGTCTCGACCATCGGCCGCTCGGCGCCGGTCGCCACGTCCATCTGCCACAGGTCGGTGTTGCCGCCCTTCTCGCGCGAATAGACGATCCAGCGCCCGTCGGGCGAGAAGGCCGGGGCGAAGCTCATCGTCCCCGCCTCCATCTTCAGCGGCCGGGACTGCACGGTGGCCACGTCCATCAGCATGATCTGCGGCATCCCGCTGGAAAAGCTGGTGTAGAGCAGCCGCTCGCCATCCGGCGAGAAGCGGGGCGAGACGACGAGATCGGCGTCATCCGTCACCCAGATCGGGTTGGCGCCGTCGTAATCCATGATCCCGATGCGCTTGAGGCGCGCGTCCTTGGGCCCGGTTTCCGACACAAAAGCCACCCGGCTGTCGAAATAGGCGGTCTCGCCTGTGATCCGCGCATAGATCTGGTCGGCGACCTTGTGGGCCACGCGCCGCCAGCCCGCGCGGGGGGCGTCGAACTGCAACCCGTCGCCGAGCGGCTGACCCGAGAACACGTCGTAGAGCTTGAACTTCACCGTGACGTTGTCGCCGTCGAGCGCCACCGCCCCCGTCACCAGCGCCTCGGCGTTGACCGCCCGCCAGTCGGGATAGGCCACCGGCGCCTCGAACCCCTCGGGGCGGGCCACCTGCGCATCCTCGGGGATCTCGCGGAAGAGGTCGGTGCCGGTCAGGTCCGCCGTCACCACCCGCTGGATGTCGGCGGCGAGCGTCCCGGCCCCGCCCTCGTCGAAGAACGGCACCACGGCGATCGGCATCGGCTCGACCTGGCCGCCGGTGATCTCGATCCTGAGCGGGCCCTGGTCCTCGTCGGCAGCGAGCCCCGCGGCGGGCACCGCATCCTGCGCCAGCGCGGGGGTGAGCGGCGGCAGCGCCATGAGCGCGGCGAGGGCCACGGACAGGACGGGCAGGCGCGGGGTCATCTGGGCGAGGGTCATGATGCGCGTCTCCTTAATCTCGTTTGCGGCCCGGCGCCATGCGGGGCGGGCTGTGCTTTCGGCCATGCGGTCAGCGGATCCGCGCCCCGCCCTGGGGGCGGAACTCGATGATGATCTCGCGCCAGCGGACGTATTTCTCGGCCGGCAGGCGATAGCCGTCCTGCTGCAGCGCGCAGCGCAGGATCGCCCGGCGCGCCGCCTCGAAGGCCTGCGCGGCGGCCGCGTCCGAGCCGCCCTCGGCGCCGACCAGCCGCACGGTCTCGGCATCGGGCATCCCCGCGGGGGTCATCTCGAAGGCGACCGTCACCGCCGTCCGCTGCGCGTCGCGCGACAGCGAGCCGATGTTCCAGCAGGCCTCGATCTGCATCCTGAGCCCGTCCTTTTCCCCGCGCGAGAGGGGCGGACCGGCGCTCGCCCGCCCGCCGCCGCCATCCGCGCCGGCGCCGGGCGGGGTCGGGCCCAGCGCCTCCTCGAGCGCCTGGGTCAGGGCGTCGGGCTCGTCGGGCGCGATGCGGGGCGCCTCGGCCTCCTCGCGGGC
>NZ_JBHMQU010000015.1:0-57614 GCF_042435015.1 Paracoccus panacisoli
CCGGCAGCGGCACCGGCTCGCGCGCCGGCGTCGGCGCGTCGGAGGCGTCGATGAGATCCGAGGGCGGGGCCACCACCTCGACCGGCGCCGCGACCGCCGAGGGCGGCAGGTCGGCGGGCAGGAAGTCGGTGACCCGCGACCCGGCGGCGGGCGCGGCGCCCGCCGTGGCGATCAGCGTCGGGCCCGCAACGGCGGCGGCGGTGGACGCGGGGGCAGGCTGGCCGTCGCTGTTAGGCGCGCTGTCGGCCTTGGCCGGGGCGGCGTCGGACTTGGCGGCAGAACCATCCCCGGCGCGGCTGGCCTCGGGGGCGGTGTCGGTGGGCTTCGTCGTCGCAGGCTCGTCCGCCTGCGGCTTTACCGTCGCCGAGGCGCCCTCGTCAGTCTTGGGTGCGGTCGTCTCGGGCTCTTCCGGCTTCGGCGCCACGGCCGCCGGGGCGCTGGACGCAACTTCGGCGGTGTCGTTGGCCCCCGGTTCCCCTGCGCTGGCGGACGCGCCCGCCGCAGAAACCGCAGCAGCCGCCGCGGAGTCTGCCGCCACAGTGGCCGTCGAAGGCGCCTCATCCGACGTCGCCGGCGCGGTCACCTCGGACGCGTCGGCCTCGTTCCCGCCCTCTGCCGAAGCGGCCGTCTCGCCCGCGCGCTCGGGGGCGTCGCCGGGCAGGTCGTGGTCCTGCGCCGCCTTGGCCTCGGCCGAGAAGCGGGGCGCCTCGGGGAACAGGCCCTCGGCCGGATCGGCCTCGAAGCCGTCCGCCGCGAACCCGTGCCGGCGGGCGAAATCCTCGGCCTCGCGCAGCGTCTGGCGCGCCACCGCGGCCACCCGCACGTCGCGCCCCTCGGCGGCGCCCGTCACCGGGCGCCAGTCCCAGGCGAGGTCCGCGACCGGATAGGGCGTCAGCCCGTCGAGCGCCCGGCCGAGGCCCGCCGCCACGTCATCCTCGGCCGCCACCGGCAGCGAGGTATAGAGGATCTGGTCGTCCGGGATGATCAGCGCGACCCGCGCGTCGGGGCCGTTCGCCACCAGCCGCCTCAGCCGCGCCATCTCGGACCGGAAGTCCGGCGCGTCGAACGGCGCCGAGGCGCGCTCGTGCCAGCGGACCGCGGGGGCGGCGCTGGCATCCGATCTTTCCATCAGGTGAACGGCGTCGCTGCTGAACGACAGGGCGTATTCGGGCGCGGGGCTCGTGCTCATGTGCCGGTCTTTTCTTGTTCGTGGCCGGCTCGTCGTTCGTGCGCGATCCGGTCCGTTGCTGCTCAGTTCCATGGATACCGCATCCATCCCCCCAAGCAAAGCAAAACACCGCTTCGTGACGGAGCCTGCGCGCCCTGCGCGGCGTTCGGCCGGCACCCCCCGCGGGGCGCGGCTCGGCCGTGCGCCCGCGCCGGGGTGCCGATGACGTCTCGAAAGGACATTGCATGACCCGTTCCGTCCTCTCCCCCCGCAGCCTGCGCCCGGCGCTGGGTGGCGGGCTGGCGCTGGCCCTGATGGCCGCGCCGCTCTTGGCCCAGACCGCGCCGCCCGCGCCCCCCATGCCCATGCCCCCGATCGAGGGTCACGTCATGCCGACGCACGCCCCCGCCCCGGCCACCGTCACTGTCACGGGCGAGGGTCAGGTCGGCATCGCACCCGACCTCGCCACCGTGGCGCTGGGGGTGACGACACAGGCCGAGACGGCGGCGAAGGCGCTGGCCGACAACGCCACCCGGCAGGGCGACGTGATCGCCGCGCTCAAGGCGCAGGGGATTGCGCCCGAGGATCTGCAGACCCAGGGGCTGAACCTGTCGCCGATGGCGGACTATCCGCAGCAGGGCAAGCCGCCGGTCATCACCGGCTACCAGGCGCAGAACATCGTCAGCGCCCGGGTGCGCGATCTGGCAAAGCTTGGACCGCTGCTCGACGCGATGGTGGCGGCCGGGGCGACCGACGTGCAGGGGATCGCCTTCTCGCGCGAGGATGACGCGGCCCCGCTGGACGAGGCCCGCGGCAAGGCCGTGGCCGAGGCGCAGCGGCGCGCCGAGACGATGGCCGCGGCAGCCGGAATGGCGCTCGGGCCGCTCGTCTCGCTGACCGAGGGCGGGGCGGCGAGCCCGCCGATGCCGATGGCCATGGCCTCGATGGCCCGCGACGCGGGCGGCGCAGCCACCCAGGTCGAGACGGGCCGGCTGATGCTGACCGTGCAGGTCACCGGCATCTGGACGCTGGTGCCGAAGGGCGAGTGACCCGGCGGCCGCAGGCTTGGACGTCAGGGGCGGTGGCGAGGCAACCGCCCCGCCACCGCCTGAATCGTGTTCAGCCCAGCGCCTGATCGAGGTCGGCGATGATGTCGGCGGGGTCCTCGATCCCGATCGACAGCCGCACGAGGTCGGGCCCGGCGCCGGCCGCGACCTGCTGCTCTTCGGTGAGCTGCCGGTGGGTGGTCGAGGCCGAGTGGATCGCCAGCGTCCGCGCATCGCCGAGGTTGGCGACGTGGCTGATCAGCTTGAGCCGCCCGATCATCGCCACGCAGGCCTCGTACCCGCCCTTGAGCCGGATCGTGAAGAGCGCGCCCGCCCCCTTGGGATAGAGCCGTTCGACCCGCTCGTGCCACGGGCTCGAGGGGAGGCCGGCGTAGCTGACCGCCTCGACCCGGTCGTCGGCGGCGAGCCATTCGGCGACCGTCACCGCGTTCTCGACGTGGCGCGCCATGCGCAGGCCCAGCGTCTCGATCCCCATCAGCGTGTAATGCGCAGCCTGCGGGTTCAGCGTCATGCCGAGGTCGCGCAGCCCGATGGCGATGCCGTGGAAGGTGAAGGCGGCGGCGCCGAAGGTCTCGTGGAACTTCAGCCCGTGATAGGCCGGCTCGGGCGCCGAGAGCGAGGGGAACTTGTCGCTGGCCGACCAGTCGAACTTGCCAGAGTCGATCACCGCGCCGCCGGTCACCGTGCCGTTGCCGGTCAGGTACTTGGTCAGGCTGTGGACGACCAGCGTCGCCCCCATCTCGATCGGGCGGCAGAGGAAGGGCGAGGCGAGGGTGTTGTCCACGATCAGCGGGATGCCCGCGTCATCCGCGATGGCGGCGATGGCCGGGATGTCGGTGACGTAGCCGCCGGGGTTCGAGATCGATTCGACGAAGATCGCGCGGGTGTCGTCGTCAATCGCCGCGCGTACCGCATCGGTGTCGTCGAGGTCGACGAAGCGGCAGGACCAGCCGAAGCGGCGGATGGTCTGGCTGAACTGCGTCATCGTGCCGCCGTAAAGCCGGTTCGACGCGACGAGGTTGCGCCCCGGTCCCATCAGCGGGAACAGCGCCATGATCTGCGCCGCGTGCCCCGACGAGCAGGCGACCGCCCCGGCCCCGCCCTCGAGCGCGGCGAGCCGCGCCTGCAGCGCGCTGACCGTCGGGTTGGTCAGGCGCGAGTAGATGTAGCCGACCTCCTGCAGGTTGAAGAGCGCGGCGGCGTGGTCGGCGTCCCGGAACTGGTAGGCGGTGGTCTGGTAGATCGGCACCTGCCGCGCGCCGGTGGCCGGATCGGGCGCGGCGCCGGCGTGGATGGCGATGGTGTCGAAACCCTGCGCCTTGGCGACGGTCGGGCGCGGGTCGGTCTGGTCGGTCATGGTCGTCCCCCGTTTGCGTGTTCGCCAGACCCTAGGTCGGCCGCGCAGACGAGGCAATCGGCGCCGCTGGCAAGGACGTTTCGTCCCGGCGCTGACGGGTGCGGCGGATCGTTGTCCTCGGGTGCGGGCGGGGTCCGGGCGCGGGGTCCGGCGTTCCCGCCGCGCGCCGGTCCGGCGTTCTGCCCGGCGGCGCGGCCGGCTGCCTCCGGCGGGGATATTTTGGCAAGAAAGAAGGGGATGCGCTTGGGGTGCCTTGCGTAGGGAGCGTAGGGCCGCGCCGGGGAGGCCGGGGTGGGGAGCAGTTCCCTCGGCGCGGCACGCACACTAGGATCGCGCCATGAAGACGCTCTCGCGCCCCGCCCCGGTCATCGCCTATGCCGCCGCCGCGCTGTTCCCGGCGCTGGTGCTCGCGGCGGGGGCGCTCTGGGGTGGCGCGTGGGTCTGGGTCGGGTTCCTGTGGGTGGCGGGCGTCAGCCAGTCGATCGACACGCTTGCCGCCCGCGCCCTGCCTGACCCGCCCGAGGGTGCCGCGCATCCGGGTGCGGACGCCGTCTCGCTGGGGCTCGTCGCCGCCCATCTCGTGCTGCTGGCGCTGGCGCTGCGGGCGCTGGCGGGGGCCGGGCCGCCACTCTCGGGCGTCGCACACGCCGCGCTGTTTCTCGGGACCGGGATGTTCATGGGACAGGTCTCGAACGCCAACGCCCATGAGCTGATCCACCGCGGCAGCCGGCTGCTGTTCCGGGCCGGGGCGCTGGTCTATGTCACCCTGCTCTTCGGCCACCACGTCTCGGCCCACCGCCTCGTCCACCACCGCCATGTGGCGACCGACGCCGACCCGAACTCGGCCCGCGCGGGCGAGAGCTTCTGGCGCTTCTTCCCGCGCGCCTGGGCGGGGTCGTTCCGCGCCGGGCTCGCCGCCGAAAAGGCGCTCGCAGCCCGGCAGCCGGGGCGGGTGAACCCGTATCTGTGGTGGGTCGGGGGCGGCGTTGCTTGCGTCGCGCTGGTGGCGCTGACGCTCGGGCCGCTGGCGGCGCTGATCTACCTCGGGCTCTGCCTTTACGCGCAGCTGCAGCTGATGCTGTCGGATTACGTCCAGCACTACGGGCTGCGCCGGGCGCGCCGCGCCGATGGGCGGCCCGAGCCGGTGGACGCGCGCCACAGCTGGGACGCGCCGCATCTTCTGTCCTCGCTGATGCTGGTCAACGCGCCCCAGCACTCGGACCACCATGCCCATCCCGCCCGCCCCTGGCCGGCGCTGCGGCTGGACCGGGCGGCGCAGCCGCGGCCGCTGCTGCCGTGGTCGCTGCCGGTGATGGCGGCCATCGCCCTGATCCCGCCGCTCTGGCGGCGGGTGATGGACCGGCGCGTGGCGCGGATGCAGGCGCTGCCGCCCGCGCCGTGACCCGAGGGGGCACCGGCGCCGCACCGCCCATCCCCCGCGCCACGCCTTGAACCGCGCGCCGCGAAGGGTCAGATGGAACCGCATGACGCCAAGGAGACCGCAGATGACCCGCAGCCGCCATTTCGATGCCGAACAGCCCGGCGCCGCCGCACTCGACCTCGGGCCGCTGCCGGAGTGGGATCTGTCGGACCTCTACACCGCCCCCGACGCGCCCGAGATCAAGGCCGACCTCGCCCGGCTGGAAGAGGCGACCGCCAGCTTCGCGGCCGATTACGAGGGGCGGCTGGCCGATCTGTCGCCCGCCGAGATGCTGGACTGCATCGAGCGCTATCAGACCATCGACCTGATCGCCGGGCGGCTGATGTCCTATGCGGGCCTGCGCTACTACCAGAACACCACCGATGCGGGCCGGGCCAAGGCGATGGGCGACCTGCAGGCGAAGATCACCGACATGACCACGCCGCTGGTGTTCTTCAGCCTCGAGTTCAACCGGATCCCGGATGCGACCTACGAGGCCGTCTTTGCCGCCACGGACGGGCCGGCGCGCTACAAGCCGGTGTTCGACCGGATGCGGGCGATGCGGCCGCACCAGCTCTCGGACGAGCTGGAAAAATTCCTGCACGACAACTCGGTGGTCGGCGCCGCCGCCTGGAACCGGCTCTTCGACGAGACGACCGCCGCGCTGACCTTCGACGTGGACGGCGAGACGCTGGGGCTCGAGGCCACGCTGAACCTTCTGACCGACCACGACCGGACCCGGCGTGAGGTCGGGGCGCGGGCGCTGGCGCGGGTCTTCACCGACAACGTCAAGCTGTTCGCGCGCATCCACAACACGCTCGCCAAGGAAAAGGCGATCGAGGACAAGTGGCGCAAGATGCCCACGCCCCAGCACGGGCGACACCTGTCGAACCACGTCGAGCCCGAGGTCGTGCAGGCGCTGCGCGATGCGGTGGTGGCGGCCTATCCGCGCCTCTCGCACCGCTACTACCGGCTCAAGGCGCGCTGGCTGGGGCTGGACAAGCTGCAGGTCTGGGACCGCAACGCCCCGCTGCCGCAGGAAACCCCGCGGCTGATCGGCTGGGACGAGGCGCGCACCACCGTGCTGGACGCCTATGCGGGCTTCGACCCGGAACTCGCCAAGCTGGCCGAGCCGTTTTTCGACCGCGGCTGGATCGACGCCGCCGTGAAGCCCGGCAAGGCGCCCGGCGCCTTTGCCCACCCGACCGTCACCGACGCGCATCCCTTCGTGCTCTTGAACTACCTCGGCAAGCCGCGCGACGTGATGACGCTGGCGCATGAGCTCGGCCACGGCGTCCACCAGCGGCTGGCCGCGGCGCAGGGCGAACTGCTCGCCTCGACCCCGCTGACGCTGGCCGAGACGGCGTCGGTGTTCGGCGAGATGCTGACCTTCCGGGCGCTGCTCGCCAAGACCACCGACCCCGCCCAGCGCAAGGCGCTGCTCGCTGGCAAGGTCGAGGACATGATCAACACAGTCGTCCGCCAGATCGCCTTCTACGACTTCGAGTCGCGCCTGCACGCGGCCCGGGCCGAGGGGGAACTCACCCCCGACGACATCAACGCGATCTGGATGACCGTCCAGCACGAAAGCCTCGGCGACGCCTTCGACTACATGGAGGGGTATGAGACCTTCTGGGCCTATATCCCGCATTTCATCCACTCGCCCTTCTACGTCTATGCCTATGCCTTCGGCGACGGGCTGGTGAACGCGCTCTACGCCGCCTACGAGGCCGCGCCCGAGGGCTTCCCGGCGCGCTACTTCGACCTGCTGAAGGCGGGCGGGTCGCAGCATCACTCGACGCTGCTTCAGCCCTTCGGGCTCGACGCCGCGGACCCGGCGTTCTGGGACAAGGGGCTGTCGATGATCGAGGGCTTCATCGACGAGCTCGAGGCGATGGAGGGCTGAGCGGGTGGCCCGCGACCCCTTCGGCCGCGCGAAGCCCCGCCGCCTGCGCCGCGTCCTGCTGGCTGCCGCCGCCGTGGTGGCGCTGGCGGCAGCCGCGGTGCCGGTCTTCGGGCCGCGGATCGTCGCGGACCGGCTGAACCCGGTGACGGCGGCGCAGCCGTGGCACGTTTCGGACGCGGCAGCGGCGCTGCACGCACGGCTTTCCATCGCCGACCTGCACGCCGACCCGCTGCTCTGGGACCGTGACCTCGCCAGCGAGCGGCCCGAGGGCCATGTGGACCTGCCCCGGCTCGACCGGGGCAACGTGGCGGTGCAGGTCTTCACCACCGTCACCAAGTCGCCGCGCGGCCAGAACTACGCCACCAACACCGCCGAGGCGCCCGACAACATCACGCCGCTGGTGATCGGCCAGCTTCGCCCGGTGCAGAGCTGGTTTAGCCTCAAGGAGCGCGCGCTCGACCAGGCCGCCCGCCTGCGCCGGCTGGCCGAGCGCCACCCCGAGGCGGTGCGGCTGATCCGCTCGCGCGCCGACCTCGACGGGGTGCTGGCCGACCGCGCCGCGGGCAAGCGGGTCATCGGCGCGATCCTCGGGATGGAGGGGGCGCATCCGCTCGAGGGGCAGATCGCCAACCTCGGCGTGATGGAGGCGGCCGGCTTCCGCCTCGTCGGCATCACCCATTTCTTCGACAACGAACTCGGCGGGTCGCTGCACGGCACCTCGCAGGCCGGGCTGACGCCCTTCGGGCGCGAGGTGGTCGAGGGGCTGGTGGCGCGCAACATGGTGATCGACCTCGCCCATGCCTCGCCCGCCATCGTCCGCGAGGTGCTGGCGATCCCCGGCGCCCGGCCGATCCTGTCGCACACCGGCATCCGCAGCGCCTGCGACACGCCGCGCAACCTGCCCGACGATCTCGTCCGGCAGATCGCGGCGAAGGGCGGGATTATCGGCATCGGCTTCTGGGCCGACGTGACCTGCGACGGCACGCCTGCGGGGATCGCCCGGGCGATCCGCGCCGCCATCGACCTCGTGGGCGAGGATGCGGTCGGGCTGGGGTCGGACTGGGACGGCTCGGTGGGGGTGCCGTTCGACGCCGCCGGCCTGCCGGCGCTGACCCAGGCGCTGATCGATCAGGGGCTGACCGAGGGCCAGATCGCCAAGGTCATGGGCGGCAACACCATCCGCTACCTGCGCGAGACGCTGCCGCGCTAGATCGCCTGCGGCGCGGGTGTTCGGGCCAGAAAGACACGGCGTCCTTCTGGCCCAGATAGCCGTTCAGCGGCGCAGGATGCGGTTCGCGTGCCCCATCTTGCGCCCCGGCTTCACGTCGGCCTTGCCATAGAGGTGGAGCTGCGTGTCCGGTGCCGCCAGCAGCGCGGGCACCCGGTCCATGTCGTCGCCGATCAGGTTCTCCATCACCACATCGGCGTGGCGCTGGCCGTCGCCGAGCGGCAAGCCCGCCACGGCGCGGATGTGCTGCTCGAACTGGTCCACGGCGCAGCCGGCCTGCGTCCAGTGGCCGGAGTTGTGGACCCGCGGGGCGATCTCGTTGACCACCAGACCGCGCGGGGTGACGAAGAGCTCGACCCCCATCACGCCGACATAGTCGAGCGCCGTGACGATGCGGCTGGCGATCAGCACCGCCTCGGGGATCAGGCGGCCGGGCACGCCCGCGGGCACGGTCGTGGTGCGCAGGATGCCGCCCTCGTGGACGTTGAGACCGGGGTCATAGGCCGCCACCGCCCCGTCCGCGCCGCGCGCGACGATGACGCTGATCTCGGCGGTGAAGTCCACGAACCCCTCGAGCACCGCGGGGGCGTTCACCTCGGCCCAGGCCGCGGCGGGATCGTCGCCGGATTTGAGGCGAAGCTGCCCCTTGCCGTCATAGCCGAAGCGGCGGGTCTTGAGGATGGCGCGGTCCTGACCGGCGAGCGCGGCGGCGAGATCCTCGGCGCTGTCCACGGCGGCATAGGGCGCGACGGCGAGGCCAAGGCCGGAGAGGAAATCCTTCTCCGTCAGCCGGTCCTGGCTCACCGCCAGCGCGCGGCGGTTGGGGCGGATCGGCACGAGGCTCTCGATCAGGTCGAGCGCCGCGGCAGGCACGTTCTCGAACTCATAGGTCACCACATCGACCGACGCGGCGAAGGCGCGCAGCGCCGCCTCGTCCTCGTAGGGGGCGGTGGTCAGGCGAAAGGCCACGTCGCCCGCGGGCGCGGCGCCCGGCTCGTAGATGTGGCAACGATAGCCGAGCCGGCTGGCCGCGACCGAGAGCATCCGGCCCAGCTGGCCGCCGCCGAGGATGCCGATCACGGCGCCGGGGGCGAGCGGGTCATTCATCGCGCGGCTCCTCGGGGATCGAGGCCGAGAGCGCCGCCCGCCAGGCGTCGAGCCGCTCGGCCAGCGCGGCGTCCGACAGCGCGAGGATGCCGGCGGCCATCAGCCCGGCATTGGCCGCCCCCGCCGAACCGATCGCCATGGTGGCAACCGGATAGCCCTTGGGCATCTGGACGATGGAATAAAGCGAATCGACGCCGTTCAGCGCCCGCGTCTGAACCGGCACGCCGATCACCGGCACCCGCGTCTTCGACGCCATCATGCCGGGCAGATGCGCGGCCCCGCCGGCACCCGCGATGATCACCTTGAGCCCCCGCCCCGCCGCCGCGCGGCCATAGTCCCAGAGCCGGTCGGGGGTGCGGTGGGCGCTGACGATCCGCGCCTCGTAGCCCACGCCGAGCTCGTCGAGGATCGCCGCCGCCTCGCGCATCGTCGGCCAGTCCGACTGGCTGCCCATGATGATGCCGACCGGCTTGTCCATGCCCGACCCCCAGATTTTGCGTCGGCGCGCATCATAGGGGCGCGCCGGGCGGACGCAACGCGCCCCGAACGGCCGCGCCGCGCGGACGCGGTGTCAAGCGATGATGTCGGGGGTCAGCTCGTCCTCAAGCCGCGCGATCTGGTCCTTGAGGACCAGCTTTTCCTTCTTCAGCCGCCCCAGCGTCAGGCTGCACACGACGCCGCCGGCGCTCATCCCCGAGACCTGCTCGTCCAGTTCGCGGTGCTGGCGGCGCATCACCTCGAGCCGGGTGCGGATGATCTCTTCGTGGGTCATCTCGTGGTCGGCGTTCATCGGTGCGGCCCTTGAAAAGACGGCGGAATCGGATGGCTGCGACCATACCGCCGCGGCCCCCGTCTTGATAAGCGAAACTTGCGCCCATCTTGCACCAACGCTGCGGCGCGCACATATCTCGGGGGACCGGGTCGCCGCCTGAGGGGCCCGGGCCAACGCAGTCGCTTGTGGACCGAGGACGCCGATGACGAAGATGACCCTGGGGACGCACCCCTACCTGTTGGGGTTCGACCAGCTCGAACGACTGGCCGAGCGCGCCGCCAAGGGCGCCGACGCCTACCCACCCTACAACATCGAGCAGTCGGGCGCGGACGGGTTCCGCATCACGCTTGCCGTGGCGGGGTTTGCCGAGGCGGACCTGTCGCTCACCATCGAGGACCGCCAGCTCATCATCCGCGGCCGCCAGTCCGAGGCGGCCGAGGACCGGGTGTTCCTGCACCGCGGCATCGCCGCCCGCGCCTTTCAGCGCAGCTTCGTGCTGGCCGAGGGGATCGAGGTCGAGGGTGCCGCGCTCGAGAACGGGCTCCTCCACGTCGACCTGCGCCGCATCACGCCGCAGAGCGTCGTCCGCACCATACCGATCAGCCGCACCTAGAAGGGGATCGCCAAGATGAACATGAAACACGATTTTCCGCAGATGGCCGACGGCAATGTCGTCTATGTCCGCCGGGTGGCGATGGACAGCCTGCCCGACGAGGTGCGCGAGCAGGCGCCGGGCCTCGACGCGCTCTACGCCGTGCACGGCATCGACGGAGAGCGCCTGGCGCTCGTCCGCGACCGGCACATGGCCTTCATGCTGGCCCGCCAGAACGAGCTGAACCCGGTCAGCGTCCACTGACCGGCCGGCCCGCGACCTGCGCAAGGTGGCGGGCCGCCACCCGCCGCATGGTGGCGCGGACCTGCCGCTGGGTGCGGTATTTCCCCCGCCCGGCGGCCAAGCCCATCCAAAGTTTCCGCTGGCGGTTGAATGCCGAAAGCCGACTGCCGAGCGACGCCGCGGGCAGCGGCGGCATCTGCGCGGCGATCAGGCCGGCGTGGTGGTGCCAGACGTCGCCCATCATCACCCCCCGCGCCGCCCACGGCTTGTGGCCGACGACGTAGTGGATCACCGCCGGATCGGCCGGAACGGCTGCGGCGCCCGGATAGGCGGCAGGGTCGGCATAGACGTTGTAGCGCGCGGGCAGCGGCAGGATACGCCCCGCGGCCGCGATGTTGAGCGCCGACTGATCCTCGGACATGAGCGGCCGCGCCGGGTCGGACAGCAGCGCGAGGCAACGCTCGGCGACCCCCTCGGCCCGCCACACGGGCAGGTTCATCACCAGCAGCCCGGCGTTGACATAGGCGCCGCGCGCCACCCCGGTCGAGGCCAGCTCGGCCGCGTCGGGGCTCGGGTCCGGCACCGCCGCCACCACCGCATCGCCCAGCGGCAGCGCGGCCAGCGGTGACAGGTCGTCCGTCACCACCATGTCGCAGTCCATGTAGAGCACCCGCTCGGCCTCGGGCAGCAGCTGCGGGATCAGCAGCCGCAGATAGGTGCTGCGGGTCAGGTGCCCGCGCCGCACCGGCAGGTCGGCGAAGGCCTCGGCGCCGATCTCGATCCGCGCCAGCGGCACCCCGAGCCGCGCGCCCAGCGCGTCGATGCGGGCGCGGTTTGCGGCCGAGATGCCGTTGTCGAGCACCGTCACCCGCAGGTCGGGGGTGTGGAACGCCGCCGAGGCGATGAGCACCAGCACCCCCGCCGCGTAGTTGTCGTCCGACCCGGTGACGAGATGCAGGGTCACGCGCGGCCTCCGGCTTCAGGGCCGTCGCCGTCCCACGCCGCGCGCAGCCAGTCGATGTTGCCGATCCGGCGATACCAGCGCCCGCCCCGGCCGGCGAGGACGTCGGCCATCTTGGGGCTGCCGGCGAACAGCACGATCCGCGCGCCGGGTGGTGCGTCGGGGTCGCCGCACCAGCTCGCCAGCCCCCGCCCCACGCAGTCGTTCTTGAAGCTGACACACCAGCCCGGCGGCCAGTAGGACAGCGCCCCCTGCCGGTCCAGCACGTCGCTGACGAGCTGCTGCTCATGCTCATAGCGCGCCGCCGCGGCGGCCGGATCGTCGAGATAGGCGCGCACCACCTGCGGGTGGGCGCCGACCCGGTAGCGGAACACCGAGGTGTTGCCGACCATGTGCAGGAAGCGGTCGCGGGCCGGGTTCAGCCGGCGCAGCGGCTTGGCGCGGAACAGGTCGTCGTCGCGCAGGATCACCACCTCGCCCGGCACCTCGAAGAACGGGTCGAGCGGCCCGACGATCACCAGGTCGAGGTCGAGAAAAAGTGCCGTTCCCTCCAGCCCCAGGGCGGGGTTGAAGAGCGCGAGCTTGCGCCAGCGCGTGTCCCCCGACCCCGGCGGCAGGTCGAGCGCCGGCAGCGGGCGCGCCTCGATCCCTTGGTCGAGGCCGGTCGCGTCGTCGGTGAAGCAGATGAACCGGTGCGGCCGCGCCAGGTGCCGCGCCACGCCGCGGGCGAGCGCGTTCACGTCCCGCGCGCCATAGAGCGTGCCCCATTTCATGCACAGGATCAGGACCGGCTCGGTCATCGGCGCGCCTTTTCGATCATCCGGCCGGGGGTGGACCGCAGGACCGGCCTTGTCAACCGCCGCCCCCTCGGCCGGAAACGCAAACACCCCCCGGACCGGCCGGGGGGTGCGCTGACATCTCGCGGTGGGACGGGCGATCAGGACAGGCCGATCAGCCCCATCTGCTCAAGTTTCAAGAGCACCTGCTGGGCGGCGTAATCCACGTCCACGCCCTCGGTCTGGACGCGCAGCTCGGGGTTCGCGGGCTCCTCGTAGGGGTCCGAGATCCCGGTGAACTCCTTGATCTTGCCCTCGCGGGCCAGCTTGTAGAGCCCCTTGCGGTCGCGGCGCTCGCACTCCTCGAGGCTGGTCGCGACATGGACCTCGACGAAGGCGCCGACCGCCTCGACCATCTCGCGCACCGCCCGGCGGGTCGCGGTGTAGGGCGCGATGGGCGCGCAGATGGCGATGCCGCCGTTCTTGGTGATCTCGGACGCGACATAGCCGATGCGCTTGATGTTGATGTCGCGGTGCTCCTTCGAGAACCCGAGCTCGGACGACAGGTGCTTGCGCACCACGTCGCCGTCGAGCAGCGTCACCGGACGACCGCCCATCTCCATCAGCTTGACCATCAGCGCGTTGGCGATGGTGGACTTGCCCGAGCCGGACAGCCCGGTGAAGAACACCGTGAAGCCCTGCTTGTCGCGCGCGGGCGAGGTCCGGCGCAGCTGGGCCACGACCTCGGGGAAGCTGAACCACTCGGGGATCTCGAGCCCCTCGCGGAGGCGGCGGCGCAGCTCGGTCCCCGAGATGTCGAGGATCGTGGCGCCCTCTTCCACCTCGTCGCGCGGCTCGTATTGCGCGCGCTCCTGCACGTAGACCATCTGCTTGAAGTCGACCATCTCGATGCCGATGTCGGCCTGATGCTCGCGGAACAGCTCCTGCGCGGCATAGGGGTCGTAGAAGTCCTGGCCCTGGCTGTTCTTGCCCGGCCCCGCGTGGTCGCGGCCGACGATCATGTGGGTCAGGCCGTGGTTGCGGCGGATGATGCCGTGCCACACCGCCTCACGCGGGCCGGCCATGCGCATGGCGAGGTTCAGAAGCGACAGGTGGGTGGTCGCCTGCGGGTATTTGTCCAGCACCGCCTCGTAGCAGCGGACGCGGGTGAAGTGGTCCACGTCGCCGGGCTTGGTCATGCCCACGACCGGGTGGATCAGCAGGTTGGCCTGCGCCTCGCGGGCGGCGCGGAAGGTCAGTTCCTGGTGCGCGCGGTGCAGCGGGTTGCGGGTCTGGAACGCGACGATCCGGCGCCAGCCCATCTTGCGGAAGAAGGCGCGCAGTTCGTTCGGGGTATCGCGGCGGGCGCGGAAATCATAGTGCGTCGGCGCCTGGATGCCGGTGATCGGCCCGCCCAGATAGACCGGGCCGGCGACGTTGTGCAGATAGTTGATCGCCGGGTGGGCCAGATCGTCGGTGCCGTTGCCGAAGACCTTTTCGGCCTCGCGGGTCTTGTTCGGGGTCCATTTGTCGGTGACCGACATGATGGCGAGGATCACGCCCTCCTGATCGCGCAGCGCGATGTCGGTGCCGGGCTCGATGCCGTCGGCAAAGGCCTGGCTCACGTCCAGCGTCACCGGGATCGGCCACAGGTCGCCGGTGGACAGGCGCATGTTCTCGACCACGCCGTCATAGTCGGCCTCGGTCAGGAAGCCCCGCAGCGGGTGGAAGCCGCCGTTCATCAGCAGCTCGACGTCGCAGAGCTGGCGCGGGGTCAGATCCCACGAGGGCATCGTCCCGGCGTCGGCCTTGAGCTTCTGGGCCGAGTCGGCGTTGACGTAGAGTTCCGGGATCGGCGCGAGGTTCGGCTGCTGGATCATCTGCACACTCGGGTTGAACGAAAACGACGCAAGCCCGGCTGACGCAAACAAAAAGGGGGCGTGCGTCGCCCCCTTAGCCCCGGGGGGCGCGCTTCGCAACCGAGCCGCCACGGCAAATCCGCCCCGCGCCCCCGGCATGGCTGGGCCGAAAGGCGGGGCGGCAGGCGCTCAGGCGACCTCGGTCGCCTGCGCGGGGACGGCGGTGCCCTCGGCCAGCCCCTCGGCGGCGAGCCAGTGCTCGGCGTCGAGCGCGGCCATGCAGCCCATCCCGGCGCTGGTCACGGCCTGCCGGTAGACGTCGTCGGTCAGGTCGCCCGCGGCGAACACCCCGGGGATCGAGGTGCGGGTCGAGCCCGGCTCGACCGCGACATAGCCGCCCTCTTTCAGCGTCAACTGGTCCTTGACCAGTTCGGAGGCGGGCGAGTGGCCGATCGCCACGAACACCCCGTCCGCGGCCACCGTCTGGGTCGTCCCGTCCACCGTCGAGCGCAGCACCGCGCCGGTGACGCCCAGCGGCGCCTCGGTCCCGGTCACCTCGACCAGTTCGGCGTTCCAGATCACCTCGACCTTCGGGTGCTTGAAGAGCCGGTCCTGCATGATCCGCTCGGCCCGCAGGCTGTCGCGGCGATGCACGAGGATCACCTTGCTGGCGAAGTTGGTCAGGAACAGCGCCTCCTCGACGGCGGTGTTGCCGCCGCCGACGACGATCACCTGACGGCCGCGGTAGAAGAACCCGTCGCAGGTCGCGCAGGCCGAGACGCCGAAGCCCTTGAACTTCTCTTCCGACGGCAGCCCGAGCCAGCGCGCCTGCGCCCCGGTGGCAAGGATCACCGCGTCGGCGGTCAGCGTCCGGCCGCTGTCGCAGGTCAGCCGGAAGGGCCGCTGCGACAGGTCCAGCGCGGTCACCGTGTCGGTCACGATCCGCGCCCCCATCGCGCGGGCGTGCGCCTCCATCCGCACCATCAGGTCGGGGCCCATCACCTGCGTGTCGCCGGGCCAGTTCTCGACCTCGGTGGTGATGGTGAGCTGCCCGCCGGGCTGCATCCCCTGGATCAGCACCGGGGTCAGCATCGCGCGGGCGGCATAGACCGCCGCGGTGTAGCCCGCCGGGCCCGAGCCGATGATGACGAGGCGCTGGTGCGGCTCGATCGGGGCGGCAGAGGCCGGGGCGGGTGCATCGGTCAGGGGGACGGCATCGGACATCGGCGGGGCCTTTCGGGCGTGCGGCAGGGGCAGTTGCGCCCTGACCTAAGCCCTGCACCCGCCGCGATCAACCAAGCCCGCCGCCAAGCCCGCCGCCGCGTCCGCAATGCTGCCGGCGCGAAACAATCTTGCGGATCGGGGGCGTGAAAGATAATCAAGCTGCGATTTCCCGACCGGAGGCCTCATGGCTGGCGCCCGACTAGACGACATCGACCGCCAGATCCTTGCGGAATTGCAGGCCGACGGACGGATGACGAATGTCGAACTGGCGCGCCGCGTCGGAATCTCGGCCCCGCCCTGCCTGCGCCGGGTCCGGACGCTGGAAGAGCAGGGGTACATCCGCGGCTACCACGCCGAGGTGGACGCCCGCGAGCTCGGCTTCGAGGTGCAGGTCTTCGCCATGGTGCGCCTCGTCAGCCAGTCCGAGCGCGACCTCTCGGCCTTCGAGGACCGCGCCCGCAGCTGGTCGCTGGTGCGCGAGTGCCACATGCTCAACGGCGAGATCGACTTCATCCTGAAATGCGTGGCGCCCGACCTGCCCACCTTCCAGCGCTTCCTGACGCAGGAGCTGACGGCCGCCGACAACGTGGCGAGCGTCAAGACCAGCCTCGTGATCCGCGGCGCCAAGGACGAGCCGGGGGTGCCCTTCGACGCGATGCCGCTGGCCCGCGCCTGAGCGGCGTCAGAGCCGGATCGCCGAGATCAGCCGCCCGTAATCCGCCGCCCCCTCGTGGGTCGCCCGACGGTAGCTGAAGAAGCGCTCGGGGTCGGAATAGGTGCAGTGCCCGGTCCAGTCGGCGTCGACCCCCAGATCGCGCAGCCGGGCGAGGCCGAAGCCCGGCAGGTTGAACATCGGCCGCCCGTTCGGCCCGCCCGAGAAGAACCGCCCGGACTCGGGCGCCTCGGCGAGGAAGCGGTCCATGAACTCCTCGCCCACCTCATAGGCGCGCAGGCTGATGGTCGGGCCGATGACGGCGCGGATGCGGGTGGCCCCGGCCTCGCGCATGGCCGCCACCGTCGCCTCGAGGATACCGTCGAGCGCCCCCTTCCACCCCGCATGGGCCGCGCCGATGACGCCCGCCTCGGGGTCGGCCAGCAGCACCGGCTGGCAGTCGGCGGTCAGCACCGCGATGGCGACGCCGGGGGTGGCGGTGACGATCGCGTCAGCCTCGACCCCCGCCAGCGCCGCCGGGTCGTCGCCTTCGGCCAGCCGCGCGACGCGGGTCGAATGGGTCTGGTGGACGGTGGCGAGGCGGTCCGGCGCGACCCCCATCGCCTCGGCCACGCGGGCGCGGTTCACCGCCACGATCCCCTGCTGGTCGCTCGAGCCGCGCCCGCAGTTGAGCCCGCGGAACAGCCCCGACGAGGCCCCGCCCTGCCGGGTGAAGAACCCGTGCCGGAGCGGCGCGAGGGTCGGATGGGTGATTATCTCGAGGCTCATCGGCAGGGTCCGGGTGGTTCGGGTCTCGGGTCGGCGCGGTGTGGCGGGTCGGGTGGCGGCTCTGGTGGCGGGGCGCGCCCTGAAGCGGGCGCGGGTCAGCGGCCGGCCGGCAGACCGGCGGGCGCGGGGTCGGCCGCGGCGGGAAGGGCGGTAAACCCCGGCGGCGGCGGGCTGTGGCGCGGATAGATCGCCATCGCCTTGAACAACTGTCCCATCGCGGCGGGCGCGGTCAAGCGCTCCATCGCCGCGGCGGCCCCGGCGTCGCCCGCCGCCGCCAGCCGGGCCGCCCGCTGCGCCAGCCCCAGCGACAGGAGCCACTCCCCCTGCGGCACCGGGCACGAGGCCACGGCGCCAGCCGCCAGCGCCGTCCCGGCCAGCGGGGCGAAATCGACGTGCGCCGTCAGGTCGGCCTCGCCGGGGTGGGCGAGGATGTCGTCGGGCGCGTGGCGGCGCAGCGCCTGCAGGCTGTCGCCCTGCCCGTCCCAGGTGCCGTAGTCGATCACGATCGCGGCGCCGCCGTGGCGGGCGATGCGGCCGGCGACCTCGGCCACGACCGGGATCGCCTCGGCGCAGACCTCGCGGATCTCGCCCGGCGCGCCGGGGCGGGCGGCGTCCGCGGGGGGGCCGAGCGCCAGCGCCAGCGCGCCGTCGCGCAGGCTCACCATCCGCTCGCGCCAGCCGTCGGGGTGGCGCTCGAACTGGCGGATCGGCAGGGCGTCGAAGAACTCGTTGGCGACAAGGAACAGCGGCGCCTCGGGGAGGCCCTCGGCGCGGTCACGGTGGGTGACCTCGCCCAGACGCGCGCGCTGGACGCCGCGCAGATGCGCCGAGGCCTCGACCAGCTCGACCCGCGCCGCGGCGCGGAAGCCGGGCACCCGGGCGGTGGCGCGCAGGATGTCGGCCATCAGCGTACCCCGCCCCGGCCCCAGCTCGGCCAGCGTGAAGGGCGCGGGGCTGCCCTGGTCCAGCCACGCCTGCGCGAGCGCGAGGCCCACCAGCTCACCGAACATCTGGCTGATCTCGGGCGCGGTGGTGAAGTCGCCCTGCGCGCCGAACGGGTCGCGGGTGGCGTAATACCCATGCGCCGGATGCAGCAGGCAGAGCCGCATGTAGTCGTCGAGCCGCATCGGCCCCTCGACCGCGATCCGCTGCGCGATCAGCCGCGCGAGCGGGGTCACGGGCGGGGTCACGGGCGGGGGCCCGGGGGCGGCCTGCGCCGGGCGGCGAGGATGAAGCCCAGCCCGATGAGCAGCATCGGCAGCGAGAGCAGCTGCCCCATCGTCAGCCCCCAGACCGGCCCGCCGAGGACATGGCCCCAGGGGTTGTCGGGGGTGACGAACTGCGCGTCGGCCTGGCGGAAGAACTCGACCACGAAGCGCGCCAGCCCGTAGCCGGCCAGGAACACCCCGAGCGCCAGCCCCGGCCGGCGCAGGCCGCCGCGGCGGACGAGGAGGAAGAGGATCAGCCCGAGCAGCAGCCCCTCGAGCCCGGCCTCGTACAGCTGGCTCGGGTGGCGCGCGCAGGGGCCGACGACGCCAGGACAGTCCTGCGCGGCGGCGCCGGGGAAGATCACCCCCCAGGGCGCGTCGGTCGGGCGGCCCCAGAGCTCGGCGTTGATGAAGTTGGCGATCCGGCCGAGCAGCAACCCGGCCGGCGCCGCGACCGCCAGCGCGTCCGCGAGCCGCAGGGGCGGGATGCCGTTCCGGCGCGCGAACAGCGCGGCGGCGATCACCACGCCCAGGAAGCCGCCGTGGAAGGACATGCCCCCCTGCCAGACCTTCACGATCTCGGCCGGATTGGCGAGGTAATAGGCGGGCTCATAGAAAAGCACGAACCCGAGCCGGCCGCCAAGGATCACGCCGGCCACGATCCAGGTCAGCAGCTCCTCGACCTGGCCCGCGCGCATCGGCGCGGTGCCGCCCCAGAGCGCCGGGCGGCGCATCAGCGCGGCGATGATCCACCAGCCGAGCAGCAGCCCGACGAGATAGGCCATCGCGTACCACCGCAGCGCGAACTCGCGCCCCGCGAGGGTGATGGTGAAGATGTCGGGCGAGATGTCGGGAAAGGGGATCATGGGACCTCGGGCGCGCGACGCAGGGCGGGGACGGGCGCGCCGGTCGGGGCGCGCGCCACCGGGGCTGCTTGGCCCCGCCGCCGCGGGGTGTCAACCGCGGCGGATTGAACGCAGGCCCCGCCCCCGCCATATTGCCCCCGGATGAGGCGCCCGGACCGGCGCGCCCCTTGGCAACAGGATGACGCGCATGACCACCCAGAAACCCGGCAGCGGCGGCCTTTTCGACGACATGTCGCGGCTGATGAGCAACGCGATGGGCGTGGCGCAGGGCGCCCGCGACGAGGCCGAGACGGCGATGAAGGGCTGGGTGGACCGCTGGCTCGCCGACCGCAACCTCGTCACCCGCGACGAGTTCGAGGCGGTGCGCGAGATGGCGATCAAGGCGCGGACGGAGAACGCCGAGCTGCGGGCAATGATCGAGACGCTGCGGGGTGAGGCTGCGGGTGGTGCTGGCAGCAGCGTCGCGGGCAGCGCCGGCGCGGCGGGCGGTGCTGGCGACGCGCAGGGTAGGTAAGACCGGCCGTGCCGCAGGCGAGGCGATGTCGTGCTGGGGGGCTCGCGGAGTGCCTCTCGCGGCGCCCTCGAGATGCATTAGCAGCCGGCGCGGGTTGGATCGCGAGCGCAAGAAACCGCGCCGGTGTCGCTCAAATGACGTTAGCGGACGCAGACGGGCGGTTTGGCTGTCGAGAGCGACGATCCTACTCTGAAGCCGACGGCCTCGCGTTTGCCTAGAAGGCGAAGACGAAAGACGCGCAACTGCGGTCGGAGCTGAGCTGGGAGCTGGGGCCGCGCAGCTTGCGTCGCCAGAATCGAATTGGCCCGCCGCGAGCGGAACGCGAGCAATCGCGGCAGGCGGTCCGCTGGGAGTTCGGCCAATTCCATAGCCTCACACCAACAACTATCGAGCGTGGCCAGTCGGGAGCTATGCCGGTCTACCAATTACCCTCGGTTTAAGACAATTGTGCGCGCCTGACACGGTTTGTGCGGATAGCGAATATCTAGCGGCAGTGCAGGTCAGCCTGACGCGAAACTGCGCTTATCGGCCCAGTCGGGGACGCTCACAGCCGCTAGCCACATTGACGAAGTGGACCACGATGGCTCCACATCGAGGTGCATCACGCTAGTCGCACGTCATCACCAATTCGCAGAACACTGCCCGCGTCGTGTGGATATGGCCGTCAAAGGGCTGGTCTTGCCATCGCCTCACGACTGAGCACCAGCCATAATTGAGCACCAACCATAAAGCCGTTGGCCATCCGGGGCGGCACGCCTTCTCCGCGAAGGGCGGCAGGACTTCCTGCCCAGCGGGGCCGCAACCTGCCACGCCCCTAGCCCCCTTACTCCTCTCCCATCTCCATGCCGCGCTCGCCGGCCAGGCGGCGCATCCGCTCCTGCAGCTTCTCAAACGCCCGGACCTCGATCTGCCGGATGCGCTCACGCGAGACGCCGTAGCGCCCCGACAGGTCCTCGAGCGTCACCGGGTCGTCGCGCAGACGGCGCTCGGTGAGGATGTCGCGCTCGCGGTCGTTCAGCACGTCCATCGCCGCGGTCAGCATAGACCGGCGGGTGTCGAGCTCGTCCGCCTCGGCATAGGCCTCGGCCTGGTTGGCGGTATCGTCCTCGAGCCAGTCCTGCCACTGCGCCGTCGAATCGCCGTCGGCGCTGCCGACCGTGGCGTTCAGCGAGGCGTCGCCGCCCGACAGGCGGCGGTTCATGTCCACCACCTCCTGCTCGGTCACGTTCAGGTCGTGGGCGATCCGGGCCACGTTCTCGGGCCGCAGGTCGCCCTCTTCCAGCGCGCCCAGCTTGGCCTTGGCCTTGCGCAGGTTGAAGAACAGCTTCTTCTGCGCCGAGGTGGTGCCCATCTTCACCAGGCTCCACGACCGCAGGATGTATTCCTGGATCGAGGCGCGGATCCACCACATCGCGTAGGTGGCAAGGCGGAAGCCCTTCTCAGGATCGAAGCGCTTGACCGCCTGCATCAGGCCCACGTTCGCTTCCGAAATTACCTCGGCCTGCGGCAGGCCGTAGCCGCGATAGCCCATGGCGATCTTGGCCGCGAGACGCAGGTGCGAGGTCACGAGCTTGTGCGCGGCCGCGCTGTCCTCGTGATCCACCCAAGCCTTGGCGAGCATGTACTCTTCTTCCGGTTCCAGCAGCGGGAACTTGCGGATTTCCTGAAGATAGCGGTTCATCCCCTGTTCGGGGCTGGGGGCCGGAAGGTTGGTGTAGCTGGCCATCGGTGTCCTGCAATGTGGCCGCATCGGGCATCGGCGCGGGCAATCTAGCGGGTGTCGGGTTAACCGAGTGGAAACGCCAGTCGGGGACTTCGGGTTCCTGAGCGTTTCACTTCGCCGCCGTGGCGTCACCGGCCCCGCGCAGCGCGTCGAGCAGCGCCGCCATGTCGGGCGGCAGCGGGCTGTCGAAGGCCAGCCAGCGGCCGTCGTCGGGGTGGGCAAAGCCCAGATGCGCGGCGTGCAGCGCCTGGCGCGGGAAGGCCGCCACCTCGGCCGCCGCCGCGCCCAGCGCCCGGGTCGAGGCGCGACGGGCGCCGCCATAGACCGGGTCGCCGATCAGCCCGAGGCCGCAATAGGCGAGATGCACGCGGATCTGGTGGGTGCGCCCGGTCTCGAGCCGGCATTCGACCAGCATCGCCGCGGGCGGGGTGCCGAAGGCCTCGCGCATCACCGCCCGCGTCACGGCGTGGCGGCCGCGCTCATGGCTCACCGCCTGGCGCTGGCGGTCGGTGGGGTGGCGGCCGAGGCGTGTGGCGATCCTGAGCACGTTGCCCGGCTCGAAGCTGACCCCGGCAAGGCCGCGCAGCCGCGGGTCGGCCGGGTCGATGACGCCGTGGGCGAGGGCGAGATAGCGGCGGGCGGCCGAGTGATCCTCGAACTGGCGGGCGAGCGACTGGTGGGCGCGGTCGGTCTTGGCGACGACCAGCAGGCCCGAGGTGTCCTTGTCGATGCGGTGGACGATCCCCGGCCGCGCCGCGCCGCCGATCCCCGACAGGCTGCCTGCGCAATGAGCGAGCAGCGCGTTCACCAGCGTGCCGTCGGGCGTCCCCGGCGCCGGGTGGACGACCATGCCCGCGGGCTTGTCGATGACGATCAGCGCGTCATCCTCATACGCGATGTTCAGCGCGATGGCCTGCGCCTCGGCCGCGATCGGGCGCGGCGGGTCGAGGCGGATGCTGTAGGCGCCGGGCAGCGCGCGGGCCTTGCCGTCGGTGACTTGTCCGGCGGGCCCCGCGACGGCGCCCTCGGCGATCAGCCGGGCGAGGCGCGAGCGTGACAGCGCGGCCGACGCTGGCGCGGCGGCGGCCAGCGCCTTATCAACGCGGTCGGGTATCTCGCCAGTCTCGGCGAGGGTGATGACGAGAGCGGCGTCAGGGTCAGAGGTAAGATCGGGCATGGCAGGCGATGATAGGGGCACGGCCGGGGCGGCGAAAGTCCCCGAACTGGCCTGGCTGCGCCGGGTGGTGACGGGGCTCGCGCTGGCGATGGGCGTCGGCATCCTGTCGCTGGTGGCGATCCTGTGGCTGCGGCTGTCGCAACCGCCGCTGCCGGTGCTGCCCGAGGGGGTCGCGCTGCCCGCGGGGGCGCGGGCCGCGGCAGTGACCTTTGCCCGCGACTGGACGGTGGTGGTGACCGAGGCGGGCGAGGTGCTGGTCTATGACCGCGCCGGGCAGTTGCGGCAGCAGGTGGCGGTGGAATAGGCCCCCTGGCCCAGCGCGCCGCTTGGGTGGCAGCGCCGAGGGGTCTTTGGGCCAGAAAGAAGTGGTGTGCGGACGCGAAGGCTCCAGGACCCCAACCCCCGCGGCAATCCGCGCACGCCCGCGCCGCTTGCGCTGCGCCGTGCGGCTTGCGACAAGGGCGCACCATGACCGACGCCCCCTCCCCCGCCGCCCCGGCCCCGACCAAGACCATCCTGCGCGCGCTGGCGGGGGAACGCCTGCCCACGCCGCCGATCTGGATGATGCGGCAGGCCGGGCGCTACCTGCCCGAATACCGCGCGACCCGCGCGCAGGCCGGGGACTTCCTGTCGCTCTGCTACAATCCCGACCTCGCCGCTGAGGTCACGCTGCAGCCGATCCGCCGCTACGGGTTCGACGCAGCGATCCTGTTCGCCGACATCCTGTTGGTCCCGCAGGCGCTCGGCTCCGACCTGTGGTTCGTCACCGGCGAGGGGCCGCGGCTCTCGACCACCACCACCCCGGCCGAGTTCGCGGCGCTCAAACCCGCCGGCGCGGTCCACGAGACCCTCGCGCCGGTTTACGAGACGATCCGCATCCTGCGCCGCGAGTTGCCCGCCGAGACGACGCTGATCGGCTTTGCCGGGGCGCCGTGGACGGTCGCCACCTACATGATCGCCGGGCGCGGGTCCAAGGACCAGGGCGCGGCGCACGCGCTCAAGGCCGCTGACCGGGCGACCTTTGCGGCGATCATCGACCGGCTGACCGAGGCGACGATCGAGTATCTCTCGGCCCAGATCGAGGCCGGGGCCGAGGTCGTGAAGCTGTTCGACAGCTGGGCCGGCAGCCTCGAAGGCCAGGATTTCGACGATTTCTGCCGCGCGCCGATCGCCCGGATCATCGCCGCGCTGAAAGCGCGTCACCCCAGCGTGCCGATCATCGCCTTCCCGCGCGAGGCGGGGGCGCGCTACGTCGGCTTCGCCCGGGCGACGGGGGCGGATGCGGTGGCGCTCGACAACTCGGTCGCGGCCGAGTGGGCGGCGGCGAACGTGCAGGTGGACGGCTGCGTGCAGGGGAACCTCGCGCCCGGGCACATGGTCACCGGCGGTCCGGCGCTGGTCGACGAGACGCGGCGGATCGTGCGGGCGTTTGCGGGCGGGCCGCATATCTTCAACCTCGGGCACGGGATCACCCCCGACGCCGACCCCGAGAACGTCGCGCTGATGGTCGAGACGGTGCGCGCCGGGGCCTGACCCATGTGGATCGCGGCCACGCTGATCGCCGCGCTGGCCCAGACCGGGCGCAACGCGGCGCAGGCGGGGCTGACCGCGCGCATCGGGACGCTGGGCGCGACCGGAGTGCGGTTCCTCTTCGGCCTGCCCTTCGCGGCGCTGTTCCTTGTCGCCGTGGCGCAGGTCGCGCCGCTGCCGGCGCTGACGGCGCCCGCTGCGGGCTGGGCGCTCGTCGGCGCTCTGGCCCAGATCGCCGCCACCGCGCTGATGCTGTCGGCCATGCAGCGGCGCGGCTTTGCCGTGGCCACGGCGCTGGTCAAGACCGAGCCGCTGACGCTCGCGCTGATGGGCGCGGCCGTGCTCGCCGAGCCGCTGGGGCCGGCGCGGCTCGGCGCCATCGCCACCGCCACGCTGGGGGTGCTGCTGCTTTCGGGCGGCGGCTGGCAGCGCGCGGGCGGGCGCCCGGTCGCGCTGGCGGTGGCGGCCGGGGCGCTGTTCGGGTTGTCGGCGCTGGGGTTCCGGGCGGCGATCCTCGCCCTCGGCGACGGCCCGAGCGTCGCGCGGGCGAGCGTCGTGCTGGTGCTCGCGCTGGCGATCCAGACGCTGCTGATCGGCGGCTGGCTTGCCGCCCGCGACCGACGCGCCCTGCGCGGGATGACGTCGGCGTGGCGCGAGTCGCTCGGCGCCGGGTTGCTCGGCGCGCTCGCCTCGCAGTTCTGGTTCATCGGCTTCGCGCTGGCCCCGGCGGCGGACGTCCGCACCCTCGCGCTGGTCGAGGTCGTCTTTGCCGCCGCCGTCTCGCGCCGCCGCCGCGAGGCGATGGGGCGGCGCGAGCTGGCCGGGATGGCGCTGGTCGTGGCCGGGGTCGCGTGGCTCCTGCGCGCCGCCTGAGGTTCAGCGGGCCGTCAGACCCATTTCGCCAGCGGCGGCAAGCTCATGAGCACCGCATCGGCGTTGTGCCCGGTCTCGAGCCCGAACTTCGTCCCCCGGTCATAGACGAGGTTGTATTCGGCATAGAGCCCGCGGTGGATCAGCTGCACGTCGCGGTCGGCGGCGTCGAAGGGCGTTTCCATGCGCCGCTCGGCCAGCGGCAGGAAGGCGGGCAGGAACGCCTCGCCCACCGCGCGGGTGAAGGCAAAGTCCGCCTGCCAGTCGGCGGTGTTCAGGTCGTCGTAGAAGATCCCGCCCACGCCCCGCGCCCGGCCGCGGTGGGGGATGAAGAAATACTCGTCCGCCCAGGCCTTGAAGCGGTCGTAATAGTCGCTGCCGTGCGGCAGGCAGGCGGCGCGCAGCGTGTCGTGGAAATGCCGCGTGTCCTCGGCATATTCGAGGCAGGGGTTGAGGTCGGACCCGCCGCCGAACCACCAGGCGCCGGGGGTCCAGAACATCCGGGTGTTCATGTGCACGGCCGGCGCGTGCGGGTTCTGCATATGCGCAACGAGGCTGATGCCCGAGGCCCAGAACCGCGGGTCCTCGGCCATTCCCGGCACCCCGCGGGCGGCCATCGCAGCCTGCGCGCGGGGGGCGAGCGTGCCGTGCACCTCGGACCAGTTCACGCCCACCTTCTCGAACACCCGGCCGCCGCGCATCACCGACATGATCCCGCCGCCGCCATCCCCGGCCCGCGCCGTCGGCGTCACCTCGAACCGCCCCGCGGGCGCCGTCCCGCCCGCGCGATCCTCGAGCGCCTCGAACGCCGCCACGATGCGGTCCCGCAGCGCGTGGAACCAGCGCGCGGCCTCGGCCCGTTCGGCGGTCATCTCGGACGCCAGCCCGCCAACCCTCTCGGATGCCCTGTCCATCGCCGGTCCTTTCGTGATTTGCCGCCCGGTGCGGGCTGGGGCTACTCTTGCCCATCTGCTTAGAGGCGCGCCCGATGACCCGCAACCTGACCCTGTCCCTGACGGCCGTGCTGGCCGGATCGCTGATGCTCTCGGCCTGCGGCACCCCGCAGGAGCAATGCGTCGCCCGCAATACCCGCGAGTATCGCGTCGTCTCGAACCTGCTGGCCGAGGTCGAGGGCAACCTCGCCCGCGGCTACGCCTGGCAAGAACGCGAGATTACCCGGACCGAGTGGCGCGACTGCCCGGTGGTGGTGCGCGACCGCGACGGCAACCCGCAGTGGCGCACCCGCCCTTGTCTGCGCGACGTCTCGGACACCGAGCGCTACCGCGTCGCCATCGACCCCGCGGCCGAACGCCGCAAGGCCGAGAACCTGCGCCAGAGGCAGGCGGCGCTGCGCAGCCATGCCGAGGCCGCGGTCCGCGCCTGCCGCGAGGCCTTCCCCGAGCCGCGCTAAGCTTCAGCGCCGGCCCTTGGTGCGTCCCGCGGCAGGGCGGCCGGCGCCCGATCGACGCTGCCCGGCGCCGGTCGCGCTCAGCAGCTTGAAGCGGGAATCGCCGCCGATCTCGGCCACCTCGGCGAAGCTCTCGGCCAGCACCGGCTCATACGGCAGCTGACGGTTGGCGACCATCCACAGCCGCCCCGCCCCGGTCAGCAGCCCGGCCGCGGCGCGGATGAACTGCGCGCCCAGCTGCGGATCGGCGGCCCGCCCGGCATGGAACGGCGGGTTCATCACCACCCCGTTCACCGGCGCGGGCAGGCGGAAGCGGGTGGCATCGGCCCAGTGGAACTGCGCCCGCGGATCACTGACGTTCCCCCGCGCGCAGTCGAGCGCCGTGTGGTCGGCCTCGACCAGATGCACCACCTGCACCCCCGGCCGGGCCAGCACCTGCGCCGCAAGCCAGCCCCAGCCAGCGCCGAGATCGACGACGCGCGACGGCATCCGCTCGGGCAGATGCGCGGCGAGCAGGACCGATGCCGGGTCGGCGCCATCGGCCGAGAACACGCCCGGCCGCGTCACGAACCCGTCCACCACCGTCTCGCGCGCGGCCCAGCCGGCCGGCAGCCAGTCGCCCTCGGGGACCGTGAGGCGAAAGATCTTGCCGTGCGCGCGGGACTGCACGTCCTCAACCGGGACCAGCGCCCTGAGGTCGCGCAGCATCGCGTCGATTCCGTCGGTCTTCTGCCCGTCGATCCAGAGCGGCGCGCCCACAGGCAGCACCGCGGCCGCCGCCGCGACCCGCGCCCGCGCCTCGGCCCGCGCCCGCGGCATCACCACCACGGCCGCCTCGGCCGGGCCGGTGATGCCCGGCGCCACCGTGAAGCCGGCCGCGGCGAGCGCGTCGTGATCGGGCCGGAACCCCTGCGCGATCATCACCCGCGCGGGGTCCAGCCCCGCCACGTCGCCCGGCCGCCCGCCGACGACGAGCAGCCGTCCCGCGGGCGGGTCGATCAGGTCGAGCCGCGAGCCTGCCACGCTATTCCTTTTCCATCGTGCATTGCAGCGGGTGCTGCTGGCGGCGCGCCAGCTCCATCACCTGCGCGACCTTGGTCTCGGCGACCTCGTGCGAGAAGACGCCGACGACCGCGATCCCCTTGCGGTGGACGGTCAGCATGATCTCGATCGCCTGGGCGTGGGTCATGCCGAAGAGCCGCTCGAGGATGTGGACCACGAACTCCATCGGGGTGAAATCGTCGTTGAGCAGCAGGACCTTGTACATCGGCGGCCGTTGCGTCTTCGGGCGCGTCTTGACCGCCAGATCCTCGTCCCCATCGGTCCGGGTCGGCGGCTTGCCAAGGGTGATGGGGGTCGCGAAGCTTCGCACGGCACGTCGTCCTGCAGGGATGGGGTCCGGGGGCAATATAGGGATCGGCGCGGGCATGAAAAGTCCACAGCCGCCGGCGGGTGGCCGCTGGTCGGGGTTCACGCGGCAAAAATCGGACAAATACGCGGTTTCCGCATCCGAGACCCCGTGCTATTGTCGGATCATTAACAAAGGGCGTGCAAGAAGAACGCGTCCGCGAGCAGAGAGACCGGGGCAGTGAACAGACTTTACAAGACCCTCGTTGCGGGGTGGCTGGTGCTGATCGGCGCGATGATGCCAGCAGCGCTGTCCGCCGCACCCTTTGCAGCCTTCGTCATGGACGGGCGAACGGGCAAGGAAATCTATTCCCAGAATGCGGATGCGCGGCTGCACCCGGCCTCGCTGACCAAGATGATGACGCTCTACATGGCCTTCACGGCCATCGAGCGCGGCCAGGTCCGGCTCGACTCGCGCTTTACCGTCTCGACCCACGCCGCAAGCCAGCCGCCGTCGCGGCTGGGCCTGCGCCCGGGCCAGCAGATCGAGCTGCGCTACCTGATCCGCGCCGCGGCGGTCAAATCCGCCAACGATGCGGCGACCGTGATCGGCGAGGGGCTGGCCGGGTCCGAGGCGCAGTTCGGCGCCCAGATGACCCAGATGGCCCGCGCGCTGGGGATGCGGAACTCGAACTTCCGCAACGCCAACGGGCTGACGCAGGAGGGGCATTACTCGAGCGCCCGCGATCTCAGCATCCTCGGGCGGCGGTTGTTCTATGATTTCCCGCAGTATTACTCGATCTTCTCGCGCCGCACCGCCGATGCGGGCGTGGCCACGGTCGCCAGCACGAACAAGCGGTTCCTCGACAGCTATGCGGGCGCGGACGGGATCAAGACCGGCTACACGCGCGCGGCGGGTTTCAACCTGACGGCGTCGGCGCAGCGCGGGTCCAAGCGGATCATCGCCACGGTGCTGGGCGGTCAGTCGACGGCGCAGCGCAACGCGGTGATGGCGCAATTGCTGGATGCCGGCTTCGGCCGGGCGCCGGCGCAGGTCCGCGAGATCCGGCCCGAGGCGCCGGCCTATCTGGCCGACAAGAAGCGCGTGGTGAAGGTCGCGCGCGCCGCCCCCGAGACGCAGCCGCCGGTCGCAACCGCCCGCCCGGTGCGCGGCTCGACGGTGGCGCTGGCGGCCGTCCCGGTCGCGGTGCCTGCGCAGCCCAAGGCTGCCGCCCGCGTCGCCGCGGCGCCGGCCGCCGACACGCAGGCCGAAGCGGTGGCGGGCGCCGTCGCTGCCGGTCGTGTGGCCGGCGCGCGCCCCTCGCGCCGTCCCGACGAAGCCCCCGCGGCAGTGAAGGTGGCCGAGGCCCCTGCCCCCGCCGACCCCAAACCCGCGGCCGAGGCCGAAGCGCCCCGCGTCGCCAGCGTCTCGGCCGACCGTCCCACCCGTGCGCCGCGGAAGGGCGCCGACGCCTCGACCGACGCCCCCCCTGCGGCGACCGGCAAGGCGGCCAAGGCCAAGGCGCCCCGCACCCCCGGCTCGACCTTCGCGGCCGAGGCGGCGCGGGCGCCTGCGGCGGACACGAAGCTCGCCCGGTCGGCCAAGCCGGTCCGCAAGTCCGACACGGTGATCCTCGCCGCGATGGAGGAGGAAGAGGGCGACCGCTCCGAGCCCGAAGCGACCGAGATCGTCTCGCGCCCCTCGACCGGTCGCGGCAAGTTCGCGATCAACGTCGGGCGCTTCAAGACCAAGGCCGAGGCCGAGCAGTTGCTGCTGCGCCTGGCCCTTCAGGAGAGCGCGGTGCTCGACAGCGCGACGCGGCGCGTCGGCAACACCCCGAAAGGGTGGGAGGCGACCTTCACCGGCCTCTCGCGCGACAGCGCCCGGCTGGCCTGCGACAAGCTCGCCGCCCGCTCGCAGCGGTGCCGGGTGCTGGGGAACTGAGCGCACCACCAGGGTGACGAGTGTGAGGCCCGGACGTGTTGTCCGGGCCTTTTGCTTTTGGGGGATGAGAGGCGCGGGGAGGCTGAGTTGCGGAAAGGGCCGCATTTGCATCGTGCGGGCCGCCGGAGGGCAGCCGGAAAGCAGGTCCACGGGGTGCGCAGACGCCATCGGTTGGGCCGGACGACCTGTGGATCACGCGCAGAGGAGCGACGGCGTCCTTGGGCGCCGTCGCCGCTGGCGGTAAGCCGTGACGGGTTGGGGCGGTAGGTGCCGCCTACACCGGGCGGGAGGGGACACGACGTTCATTCCGGAGAAACCTGCTTCATGGCGCTGGCCAAGCCGAGGGAGCGCCGGGCTGAACCGCGCTTGCCAGTTTATTGTAGCAATCCGGTGGCAACCCGGCAGAAAAGCGCAGGCCGCGCTCGGATCCTTCACCGCCTGACCAGCGAGTTCCGCCCATTGCTCCGCGCGACGATCCGGCATAAAGACGTACGGGTTCTCTCGAAGAACCGTGTCCATCAGAACGTTACCTCTCCCAACAACGGCAGGGGTGCGCGGATGATGCCGTCAGAGAAAGGCAAGGCCGCAGACGTTGCGGTACGCCATCGCGCGACCACCCCTAAAAATGCTAGGGCGCTTATCACGGGACAGGATAAGCCAAGCCGCGCCGGACCATCTGCCTTTTGCCCGTCCGCTACTCCGCACACTCCCGGTCGTCTAACCCGTGTCTATCAAAGCAAGGAAGGCCGTCGGCGGCTTTGCCTACCTGCCTGGTGCACGGCGAGCGGGTGGAGGGCGCACCGTACTTGGTCCGCCATCCCAACACTGCCCCCTGCCCTCACGGCTTCGGCTTGTCGTCCCACTCGCTGCTGAGGATGCGCGCCGCATCACCCTTGGGGTCCTCATACTGTCGGTTCCTCAAGGACCACAGGAAGGCCGCGAGGCCGAGCGCACCAAGGCCCAGCGACGCGGGGATGAGGAAGATCAGCACGTCCATCAGCGCACCCTCAAGGCGTTCAGCGTCACGCTGATCGAGCTCAGCGACATCGCCAGCGCCGCCAGCAGCGGCGTCGCGAGGCCGGCCACGGCCACGGGCACCGCGACGATGTTGTAGAGGATCGACAGGGCAAAGTTCTCACGGATCCGCAGCGCCGCCGAGCGGGCGACGTGCACCGCCTCGGCCACCGGCCCGAGCGCGCTGCCCATCAGCACCATGTCGGAGGCCACCCGCGCGGCATCGAGCGCGCTCGCCGGCGAGATCGAGGCGTGCGCCCCCGCCAGCGCGGCGGTGTCGTTCAGCCCGTCGCCGACCATCAGCACCTTGTGCCCCTCGGCCGCGAGCGCCGCGACCGCCGCCGCCTTGTCCTGCGGCGTCATCCCGGCGCGCCAGTCGTCGATCCCGAGCTCCTCCGCGATGGCGCCCGCCGCCCCGGCGGCATCGCCCGAGAGCATCATCACCCCCAGCCCCTGCTTGCGCAGCGACGCGATGGTGGCCGCGGCGCCCGGCCGCAGGCTGTCGGCAAAATCGATCCGCCACACACGCTCGCCGATCCGCAGCCAGCTTGCCGCGCCCTGGGCGTCCTCGCCCCTCCCGGCCCAGTCGGCGCGGCCGAGCCGGACCGTCTCGCCGTTCCAGCGCGCCTCGACGCCGTAGCCGGGCCACTCGCGCAGCTCGTCCAGCCGCGCCGGCGCGACATCGAGCGCCCCGGCCAGAGCGCGCGACAGCGGATGCGCCGAACCGCCCGCCAGCGCCGCGGCCACCGCCTGCGCTTCGGGCGGCAGCGCCGCCGCCACGACCCGCGGCGTGCCCATCGTCAGCGTGCCGGTCTTGTCGAAGACCACCGTATCGACCTCGGCCAGCCGCTCGAGCGCGGTGCCGTCCTTGATCAGCAGCCCGCGCCGGAACAGTCGCCCCGAGGCCGCCGTCACCACCGCCGGCACCGCGAGCCCGAGCGCACAGGGGCAGGTGATGATCAGCACCGCCGCCGCCACGTTCAGCGCCACCCGCGCGTCGCGGGTGATCCAGAGCCAGCCGAGGAAGCTCGACAGCGCCATGAGGTGGACAACCGGCGCATAGGCGCGGCTCGCGCGGTCGGCGACCGAGGTATAGCGGCCCCGCGCCGACTCCGCCGCAGCAACCAGCGCCGTGAGCCGCGCCAGCGAGCTGTCGCGGCCCGCGGCCGTGACGCGCAGGGTCAGCGGGCCGGTCAGGTTGACCTCGCCTGCCGAGAGCTCGGCCCCGGGCCGCGCGGCCACGGGGGCCGACTCGCCCGTCAACAGCGAGCGGTCGATCTCGGACGCTCCCTCGGTCACCACCCCGTCAGCCGCCACCCGCGCCCCGGGGCGCACGAGGATCAGGTCTCCCGGCACGAGGTCGGCCACCCGCACCTCGACCGGCGCGCCATCCTCGAGCCGCAGCGCACGCGGCACCTCGAGCGCGGTCAGCTCTTCGGCGGCCGAGCGCGCGACGGCCCGGGTGCGATAGTCGAGATAGCGCCCGACGAGCAGGAAGAAGCACAGCATCACCGCCGCGTCGAAATAGGCGTGATGCCCCGAATGCAGCGTCTCGAAGACCGAAATCGCGCTGGCGAGGATCAGCGCCAGCGAGATCGGCACGTCCATCCCCAGCCGCCCGGCCCGTAGCGCCCGCCAGGCGCTCGAGAAGAACGGCTGCCCGGCAAAGGCCACGGTCGGCAGCGCGATGGCGCCGGAAATGAAGTGGAACATGTCCCGCGTCGCGTCGTCGGCCCCGGACCAGACGGCGACGGACAGGATCATAATGTTCATCATGGCAAAGCCCGACACCCCGATCCGCATCAGGATGTCGCGCCCCTGCCGGTCGGCGGCGGTCGCGGTCAGGGCGGCGGGATCGAGCTCGAAGGCCTCATAGCCGATCCGGTCGAGCGCCGGGATCAGGTCGGCGGCCGCCACCCCCGCTTCGGCATCCACCACCACGCGGCGCAGCGACAGGTTCACGCGCGCGGCGTGGACGCCGGGCTGGGCCGTCAGCACCCGCTCGACATCGGTGATGCAGGTCGCGCAATGGACGGCGGGGACCGACAGCATGATGTCGCCGCGCACCGGGTCGGGACGCCCGATCCGGCCCGCGAGCGGCGCCACGTCACAGGCGGGGCAGGCGCTCAGCCGCGCCTCGTACCCTTGAGCGGCGGCATCCGTCATCACTTCACCTCGGCGCCGGCATAATGGTCGATCCGCTGCCGGAATACGGTCCCGTCCCCGGCTTCCGCGGTGATATGGATGTTCCACAGCCCCGGCGCCAGCGTCAGCGGCGCCCGGAACACGCCGCCGTCGTAGGTGAAGACCGGGGTCTGGTCGTCGCGGACATGGGTGGGGCGGCCCACCGTGGCGCTGAGCGTCCGCACCCGCGCCGGGTGGCCGTCGCGGTCGCGGATGGCCAGCGTCAGCTCGTGCCCGTCATAGTCCGGCGTCACCGTCCAGCCGAGCTTGTCCTGCGCCGCCCGCTCGCGGTCGAAGCGCTGCGAGGCGACATAGGAGTTCGTCGTCTCGAGCCCCGGGAAGGTCTGGACCGCCTGCGTGGCGAGCCAGATGTTGATGCCGATGATGACCCCGAACATGCCCACGGCAAAGCCGAGCATGTGCCGGCCGGTGAAGTTCCGGCTGAGCGAGAACAGCAGGAACGGCAGCCCGAAGATCGCCGCGACCCCGAGGATGAGGCCGTAGGGGCCGACGGTGGAGAGCACGGCACCCATCAGCGGTCGGTCCCGTGGAAGACGGTGCCCACGGTGGCCCGGCGGTGCGAGGTGGTGTCCTCGATCCACATGGTCACCGGCGTCTGTCCGCCCGTCGCCAACGCCGAGGCGGGCTCGGCGGTCAGGTAGACGCGCTGCTCGAAGGTGGCGTCCTGGTTGACCGTCACGGTCCCCGGCTCGCCCTCGAGCGTCACCGCCAGCCCCGGGATCGGCGCGCCGTTGGCGTCGCCCGCCCCGATGGCGAAGGTCTTGACCTCGCCCTGCTTGTTGCGCAGCCGCATCTCGTAGGTGTTGCGGATCGAGCCGTCCGACATGGTGACGAAGAGCGGGCTGCGCACCGGCGAGACGTTGAGGTCATAGGGCGAGCGCATGAACAGCGCCACGATCAGCCCCACCCCGATCGCCCCCCAGAGCGTGAAGTAGAGCAGCGTCCTCGGCCGCAGCACGTGGCGCCAGAGCGAGGCGCCCTCGTGCCCGGTCTTCTCGGCGCTTTCGTCCTCGAGCGCCATGTAGTCGATCAGCCCGCGCGGCTTGCCGATCTTGGCCATGATGTCGTCGCAGGCGTCAATGCAGAGCGCGCAGGTGATGCATTCAAGCTGCTGGCCGTCGCGGATGTCGATGCCCATCGGGCACACGTTCACGCAGGCATAGCAGTCGATGCAGTCGCCCTTTTCGCCGGGCGGCACGTCGGACTTGGTGCGCTCGTCCTTGCGGATCTTGCCGCGCGGCTCGCCCCGCCACTCGCGGTAGGCGACGGTCAGCGTGTCCTCGTCCATCATCGCGCCCTGGATGCGCGGCCAGGGGCAGGCGTAGATGCAGATCTGCTCGCGCGCGAAGCCCCCGAAGAAGAAGGTGGTCGCGGTCATGATGGCGATGGTGGTGTAGGCGACCGGGTGCGCGTGGCCGGTCACGAGGTCGCGCAGCAGCGTTGGCGCGTCGGCGAAGTAGAATACCCACGCCCCGCCGGTCAGCAGGCCGATCAGCAGCCAGAGCGTCCATTTGGTCACCCTGAGCCGCGCCTTCCGGGCGTCCCACGGCTGGTTGTAGAGGCGGATGCGGGCGTTGCGGTCGCCCTCGACCCAGCGCTCGACGAGGATGAAGAGGTCGGTCCACACGGTCTGCGGGCAGGCGTAGCCGCACCAGACCCGACCCAGCGCCGAGGTGAAGAGGAAGAGCCCGAGCCCGGCCATGATCAAGAGGCCCGCGACGAAGTAGAACTCGTGCGGCCAGATCTCGATCCAGAAGAAGAAGAAGCGCCGGTTGGCGAGGTCCACGAGCACCGCCTGGTCAGGCAAGCCCGGGCCGCGGTCCCACCTGATCCAGGGCGTGATGTAGTAGATGCCGAGGGTGAGTGCCATCAGCACCCATTTCAGGTTGCGGAACGTCCCCGAGACGCGGCGCGGAAAGATCGGCTCGCGCGCGGCGTAGAGCCGCGGGGGTTCATTTTCGACACTCGACATGGACTTCTCCTGCCCGGCGTGGGCCGATCCTGGGTGGCGCGGACGGACCCGCCAGCGAACGGGCCAGAGCAGGCCCGGCGTTCATATAAGCCATCCGCGATGCGTCTGAGAGGGACGGTTTGTCGCACATGGGATGCCCGGTCTTCTTGCGCGGCCGCGCGTGGGTGGCGCGGGTCGCGGCAAGTCTGCCATGCGGGCGGTGGTGGGGAAAGCGTTAAAGCGGCGTTTCCGGGGCGGGTGATGGCGCGAGGGTCAGCGAGACGCGCCGCGCTCTGGCCACCGCACCGTAAGGGCAAGGACTTGGCTGAAAACGGTGAGCGACGATCCCGGAGCGACGTTAGTACGCCGTCTCAGGCGGCGAAGGCGACCTCGTGGAAAGAAAAAGACGGCGGCTGCAGGCCGCCGCAGGCAAGGGGGGACCGGCGGGACCGGTCCCCCGAAGGATCACTCGCCGCCGCCGAGGCCGTGGACATAGGCGGCAACCGCCCTGATGTCCGCCTCGCTCAGGCGCTTGGACCAGGCAGGCATCACGCCGAACGGGCCGTCGTGGATGATCCGGCGGATGGTCGCCTCGTCCGGGGCGCCGCCCTTGTTGTAGAGCCACACCGCGTTGGTGAGGTTCGGCGCACCCTGGGCCCGGTCGCCGGTACCGTCCTCGCCGTGGCAGGCGACGCAGTTCTCGGCGAAGACCGGCTGGCCAGCGGTCGCCTTGGCGGCGTCATGCGGCAGGCCGCTCATCGACATGACATAGTTCGTCACGTCGTCGATCTGGGTCGCGTCGAGCAGACCGTCCACACCGAAGCGCGGCATCTCCGAGTAGCGGGTGTCCGGGTCGTCCGGGCTGCGGATGCCGTGCAGGATCGTCGTGTGGATGTCGTCGATCGTGCCGCCCCACAGCCAGTCGTCGTCCACCAGCGAGGGATAGCCGTTCGCGCCGGCGCCGCCGGCCTGGTGGCACTGGACGCACCAGGTGCTGAAGACCGCGCGACCGGCGTTGTTGGTGTAGTTCACCAGCTCGGGGTCGTTGCGGATCTCGGCCAGATCGACCGAGGCCAGCTTCTGCTGGATCGGCGCGTTGGCGTCGGCGAAGCGCTGGATGTCGACCGCCACCTCGTCGCGCGGTGTGGTGCCGATGAAGCCCTGGGTCGAGCCGTTGATCAGCGGGATCGCCGGATAGGCCAGCACATAGCCCACCGCCCAGATGATCGTGGCGTAGAAGGTCCAGAGCCACCAGCGCGGCAGCGGGTTGTCGTATTCCTCGATCCCGTCCCAGCTGTGGCCGGTGGACTGGACCTCGACCACGTTCTTGCCGACGCGGCGGCGCTGGGTGTTGCGGGCCTGCGGCCGCGCCCCGGGCTTCGCGCCGACGATCGTCTCGGGGGCGTTTTCGAGGATCTGCTGCGCGTTCTCGGCGTCGGCCGCACGGCGGTCCACCGAGATGCGGTTGTCGGGGTTGGCCGGGCTCTCGTGCGCGTCGGACGCATCGGCGCCGACGTTGCGGGCCACCTGCTCGTCGCGCGGGGTCGGCTTGGGGGTGTCGTCAGTCGGATCGGCCATCACTTGACCTCCTTGCTGCCCGGTTCGGGGTCCGTCGCGGGTCTCGTCTCGTTTCGAAAGATGCTCTCGGCGGCGTCCTGCTGGACCTTGCGCGACCCGGGCCTGAAGGCGAACAGGATCACCCCCAGGAAGATCAGGGTCAGGACCAGCAGGACCCAGCTGTCGGCGAGGTGGCGCAGGAAGGAATAGCGCTCCATCCCGTGCGCCCCGTCAGCGATGCCGCTCGGGCTGGAAGGTCGAGAAGTCGACCATCGTGCCCAGCACCTGCAGATAGGCGATCAGCGCGTCCATCTCGGACACCCCCGCCTGGCGGTCGAAGTTCCGCTGCTGGGCGCCGGGGTAGCGCGCCTGCAGCCCCGAGGCGTCCGCGTTCGGGTCCGCCTGCGCCAGCCAGTCGGCGCGCGCCTCGGCCAGCATCTCGTCGCTGTAGGGCACGCCCACGCGGCGGTCGGCGGTGATCCGGGCGTCGATGTGGGTCGGCTCGATCAGCCGCTGCCGCAGGAAGCCGTACGAGGGCATGATCGATTCCGGCACCACCGCCTGCGGGTGGGTCAGGTGGTCGATGTGCCATTCGTCCGAATAGCGCCCGCCCACCCGGGCCAGGTCCGGCCCGGTCCGCTTGGAGCCCCACTGGAAGGGGTGGTCGTACATCGACTCGGCCGCGAGGCTGTAGTGGCCGTAACGCTCGACCTCGTCGCGCATCGGGCGGATCATCTGGCTGTGGCAGACGTAGCAGCCCTCGCGGACGTAGATGTCGCGCCCGGTCAGCTCGAGCGGGGTGTAGGGACGCACCCCCTCGACCTTCTCGATGGTGTTCTCGAGGTAGAACAGCGGCGTGAGCTGGACGATCCCGCCGATGGTGACGATCAGGAACGAGAACACCAGAAGCAGCGTCGCGTTCTTCTCGAGGATCTTGTGGTGGTCAAGGATTGCCATCGGTCAGATCCTCATTCGGCCGGCACGGCGACGCGGGTGTCCGCGACGCGGGGCTGGCGGGCCACGGTGGCCCACAGGTTGTAGCACATGATGATCGCACCGCTGAGGAAGAACACCCCGCCCAGCGTCCGCACCACCAGCATCGGGTACTTGGCGACCACGGTGTCGGCGAAGGCGTTGACCAGGAAGCCCTGGCTGTCAACCTCGCGCCACATCAGGCCTTCCATGATGCCAGAGACCCACATCGAGGACGCGTAGAGCACCAGGCCGATGGTCGCGAGCCAGAAGTGCCACGACACCAGCGTGTTGGAATAGAGCCGCTCACGCCCCCAGAGCCGCGGGGTCAGGTAGTAGAGCGCCCCGAAGGTGATCATCCCGTTCCAGCCGAGCGCACCCGAGTGGACGTGACCGATGGTCCAGTCCGTGTAGTGCGACAGCGAGTTCACGGCCTTGATCGACATCATCGGCCCTTCGAAGGTCGCCATCCCGTAGAAGCCCACGGCGACGACCATCATCCGGATGATGGGGTCGGTGCGCAGCTTGTCCCAGGCGCCCGACAGGGTCATCAGGCCATTGATCATGCCGCCCCACGAGGGCATCCACAGCATCACCGAGAACACCATCCCGAGGGTCGAGGCCCACTGCGGCAGCGCGGTGTAGTGCAGGTGGTGCGGACCGGCCCAGATGTACATGAAGATCAGGGCCCAAAAGTGGATGATCGACAGCTTGTAGCTGTAGACCGGACGCTCGGCCTGCTTCGGAATGAAGTAGTACATCATCCCGAGGAAGCCCGCGGTCAGGAAGAAGCCCACCGCGTTGTGGCCGTACCACCACTGCGTCATCGCGTCCTGCACGCCCGAGAAGAGCTGCACCGACTTCGACCCGAAGACCGAGACCGGCAGCGACAGGTTATTGACCACGTGCAGCATCGCGATGGTCACGATGAAGGACAGGTAGAACCAGTTGGCGACGTAGATGTGCGGCTCGCGCCGCTTCATAATCGTGCCCAGGTAGACGGCGAGGTAGACGACCCAGACGGTGGTCAGCCACCAGTCCACGTACCATTCGGGCTCGGCGTATTCCTTGGACTGGGTGGCGCCGAGGATATAGCCGGTCGCGGCGAGCACGATCATCAGCTGGTAGCCCCAGAACACGAACCAGGCCGCGTTTCCGCCCCACAGCCGCGTCGCGCAGGACCGCTGGACGACGTAGAACGACGTGCAGATCAGCGCGTTGCCCCCGAAGGCGAAGATCACCGCGCTGGTGTGCAGCGGGCGCAGCTTGCCGAAGTTCAGGTAGCCGTGGGCCAGATCCGAAAGGTTCAGCGACGGCCACGCCAGCTGGGCGGCGATCACCACGCCGACCAGGAAGCCGATGACCCCCCAGAAGGCGGTGGCGATCACGCCGGCCCGGATCACGCCATCCATATACTCGGATTCGATCCCCACGCGGCTGGCCGCGCGGCGCGGATCGTCCATGCTGCGCAGCTGCCACAGGAAGGTGAGGCCTGCAGCCAGCATCACCGTCAGCGCGTTCACCATATAGGCCAGATCATGCGCGTAGTTGGCGCCTATCGCGGCGAACACCGCGATGACGCCAAGCACGATCAGCTTGATGACATCCCACATTGTCGTCTTGTCCCTTGTCCCTGTGCGGTTTTGACCGAATCGCGCAACTTCGCGATCGGTCTTTCCCGCCGTGGCACCGTGTCTATGGGCCATAGGTTGACCAAACATTGATCTGGGTCAACAAATCGCGGGCGTTCCGCGGCGTATGGTCGCTGTGGATGACCTCAGGAGCACAGGCATGGGCTACAAGACCATTCTCACCGTCGTCACCCGGCAGGGGCAGACCGCGCAACTCGAGGCCGCGATCGCGCTGGCGCGGCGCGAGGACGCCCATCTCGACGTGTTCTGCCTGGGCGTCGATCACACCCAGACCGGCTACTACTACGCCGGCGCCTCGGCCTATGTCTTCCAGGAGGCGATCGACCGGGCCATGGCCTCGGCCGAGGCGCTCGAGACCGAGGTCAAGGCGCAGCTCGCGCCCGAAGACATCCGCTGGTCCACCGAAAGCGCCGTGGCGCAGATGGGCGGCGTCTCGGCGCTGATCGCGCAGCGGGCGCGGTTCTCGGACCTCGTGGTGCTGAGCCAGCCCTACGGCGAGGGCGCGGCGCCCGACGCCGAGGCGGTGCTCGAGGCGGCGCTCTTCGAGGGCAGCTGCCCGGTGCTGGTGCTGCCGCACGGGTTCACCGACGTGGCGGGGCTGGGCCGGCGGGTGCTGATCGCCTGGAACCAGTCCGACGAGGCGCTGGTCGCGGTGCGCCGCGCGATGCCGATCCTGCGCGCGGCGGAAGCGGTCGAGATCGCGGTCGTGGACCCCTCGCCGCACTCGCCCGAGGGCTCAGACCCGGGGGGCGCGCTGTGCCAGAAGCTGACCCGGCACGGGGTCAAGGCCGACATCGCGGTGCTGGCCAAGACGCTGCCCACGGTCAGCGAGGTGCTGAACCGCCGCGCCGCCGAGACCGGCGCCGACCTCGTGGTGATGGGCGCCTACAGCCACTCGCGGCTGCGCGAGGCGATCCTCGGCGGGGCCACCCGACACATGCTCGAGCGGGCGCCGCTGCCGATCCTGATGGCACGCTGAGGGGTCAGTCGGCGGTCACTGGCGGGCCGGGGGACCGGCTCGCCCCCCCCTGCCCCGCCGCCCTCACGCGGGTCAGCAGGGCAGGCCGCCGTCCGAATCGTCGCCGCTTTCGGCCGCAAGGCGGTGAAAGTCGGGGATCACCACCCGGCGGCTGCCCTCGAGCGCAATGACGCCCTCGCGCCGCAGGGCCGAGATCTGCCGGCTCACCGTCTCAAGCGTCAGCCCGAGATAGTCGGCCATCGCCTCGCGCCCCAGCGGCAGGTCGACCACCGTGCCGCCGGTCGGCAGGCTCTGGCGCAGCACCGCCTCGCGCCGGGCGAGGATGGTGAGAAACGAGGCGATCTTCTCGCGCGCCGACTTGCGTCCCAGCAGCAGCAGCCAGTCCCGCGCCGCGTCGAGTTCGTCGAGCGTCATGTCGAGCAGCCGCGCCGCCACCCGGGGGCTCGAGTGCAGCAGCCCCTCGAACGGCCGGCGCCGGAAGCAGCAAAGCAGCAGTTCGGAGAGTGCCGTCACGTCATAGGGCGAGCGGTCGCGGCCGGGCCGGCCGAGGAAATCCGACGGCAGCAGCAGGCCCACCATCTGGGTGCGGCCGTCCTCCATCGTCTGGCTGAGGCCGGCCACGCCCGAGACGACCGAGGCCACGAAGTCCATCCGCTCGCCGGCCAGCCCGATCACCTGCCCCGCCTCGTAGCGGCGATAGTACTTGCTGCCCTCGAGCGCGGTCAGTTCCGACGGCTCGCAGGTCGCGCAGACCGCCCGATAGCGGATCGGGCAATCCTCGCAGGGAACCTGCAGCGGGTGGCAGCCCGCGGGTGATATGGACTTGACCTGTGTCAATGCTGGCCTGTGTGATGCTTGTATCTGACTAGGCGCATGGAACAGGAATCGCAACTCACCCGGCTGGGACTGTTTGACGCGCGCGTGCCGCGCTATACGTCCTATCCCACCGCGCCGCATTTCAAGCCCACGATCGGGGCCGGGGACTTCACCCGCTGGGTCGAGGCGATCCCGCCCGGCGCGGCGATCTCGCTTTACATGCACGTCCCGTTCTGCCGCCGGCTGTGCTGGTTCTGCGCCTGCCGGACGCAGGGCACGCAGTCGGACGCCCCGGTGCGCGCCTATGCCGACGTGCTGATTCAGGAGCTTGCGCTGCTCAAGGCGCATCTCGCGCCCGGCGTGACGCTGTCACGGTTGCACTGGGGCGGGGGCACGCCGACGCTGATGCCGCCGGACATGATGCGGCGCGTGGCGGGGGCGGTGTTCGACGCCTTCCCGCTGGCGCCGGGGGCCGAGTTCTCGGTCGAGATCGATCCCAACGAGATCGACGAGGCGCGCATGGACGCGCTGGCCGAGGCGGGGCTGACCCGCGCCTCGATCGGCATCCAGGACTTCGACCCGGCGATCCAGGCCACCATCGGCCGCGACCAGAGCTTCGAGGTCACCGCCGAGGCGGTCCGCATGATCCGCGCCCGGGGGATCGAGAGCCTGAACGCCGATATCCTCTACGGCCTGCCCCACCAGACCCCGCAACGGATCGCGGATTCGATCCAGAAGCTGATGGCGCTCTCGCCGGACCGGATCGCGCTCTACGGCTATGCCCATGTGCCGTGGATGGCCAAGCGGCAGGTGATGATCCCGGACGCGGCGCTGCCCGACCCGCAGGCGCGGCTGGCGCTGTTCGAGGTGGCCCGGCGGCTGCTGGTCGCGGACGGCTATGACGAGATCGGCATAGACCACTTCGCCCGCCCCGGCGACGGGCTGGCGGTCGCGCAGCGGGCGGGGATGCTCAGGCGCAACTTCCAGGGCTACACCGACGATCAGGCGACGGCGCTGGTGGGGATGGGCGCCTCGTCCATCTCGCGCTTCCCGCAGGGCTACGCGCAGAACGCGCCCGCGACCGGTGCCCACGTCAAGGCCATCCGCGAGGGGCGGTTCTCGACCACCCGCGGCCATGCGTTCACCCCCGAGGACATCTGGCGCGCCCGCATGATCGAGGCGCTGATGTGCGACTTCGAGATCCGCGCCGACGAGTTCATCCGCGACCACGGCTTCACGGCCCCCCGCCTCGCGGCGCTGTTCGCCCCGATCAAGGCGCAGTTCGGCGAGATGGTGACGGTGAATGCCGCCGGGCTGTCGATCCCCTTCGAGGGGCGCCCGCTCACCCGGATGATCGCCCGGATGCTCGACGGCTACGAGATGGAGGCCAAGGGCCACAGCCCGGCGATCTGAGCGGGTCGTCGGTGCCGGACCGGGGCGCTGCCCCGGACCCCGGGATATTTGGGTCCAGCCCGAGGTGGGGCGGGCCGGGCGACGCGAGCCCTGCGGCTTCGTTCTGGCCCAGATACGCCCGCCGGAGGCGGCTGCTCAGCGGCCGAGCTTGGCGTGCACCTCGTCCAGATCGACCTCGCCCTTCGGCAGCTTGTTGTCGGGGTCGTCGAAGTCGTAGCGGAAGAGCTGGAAGTCTTTCTTGTAGATCTCCCACACGAGGTGCCGCGACAGGTCGTCGAAGTAGTCGCTGACCTTGTGCAGCCGCTTCGGCCCGTGCCCCTCGCTCTCGTTGAAGCGCGGCACCGTGGTCACGTCGAGCTTCACCGGCGTGTCGGCGGCGTCGAGCACCCGCTGCATCCCCTCGTTGAACTTCTCGGTGAAGAAGATCTGGTCGTAGCGCCCGCCGTTCACGATGAAGGTGGCGATGTGGCCGGACATGGCCGACCAGTGGATGTCCGGCTCCATCGGGCGGCGCCAGCGGATGGTGTCGCGGGCGAAGAGCAGGAAGCGGCGGAAGCTCGCGATCTGGTCGAAGGCGAAGTCGTTCTCGGGCGAGCCGACGTCGACGCCGTAGCGCTGCATGAGCTGCGGGATCAGGTTGCCGCGGTAGCGCTTGCCGTTGCGCTGGATGCCGGCGATCTTGTCGAAGAACGACGACAGCACCCGCGCATAGGGGTTGCGCACGCAGGTGAAGCTGACCGGCTTGCGCGCCGTGACCGCGCGCTCGATCGGCTCATGGCTGTGGTCCTGGTTCCACTTGTGCAGGCCGGTGGTGGAATCGTGGATGTCACCGTCGAAGTAGCGGCCGTGGTCCGAGTAGAACATGATCTGCCCGATGGTCGAGCAGGCGCATTTCGGCACCACGCGATAGGCGATGCTCTCGCTTTCGGTCATCCACGTTCCGGGGAAACCCATGACGCATGTTCCTTTCCGCCGCGGCTTTCGGCCGGGTTGCCCAAGCCCATAAAATCGTTATGGACGCAAAGCAACGCGCCCGTTGGCAATTTCCTGTCCGAGCCGCCGCGCCGGGTCCGAAAGGGCGGCGCGGCGTCGGTTTGAGTCGAGTTCCATGGCCCGCATCGCCTTTATCCTGCTCTGCCACAAGGACCCCAAGGGGGTCATTGCGCAGGCCCGGCGGCTGACCGGCTCGGGCGACTATGTCTCGATCCATTTCGACGCCCGCGCCAGCGCCGCGGATTTCGACCTGATCCGTACGGCGCTGGCCGACAACCCCGGCGTGACCTTCGCGGCACGGCGGCTGAAATGCGGCTGGGGCGAGTGGTCGCTGGTCGCAGCCACGCTCGAGGCGGTGCGCGCCGCGGTCGCGGCGTTCCCCGCCGCCACGCATTTCTACATGCTCTCGGGCGACTGCATGCCGGTCAAGTCGGCGGCCTATGCCCACGACTACCTCGACGCCCACGACCTCGACTACATCGAGAGTTTCGACTTCTTCGCCAGCGACTGGATCAAGACCGGCTTCAAGGAAGAGCGGCTGATCTATCGGCATTTCTTCAACGAGCGCACGCAGGCGCGGCTGTTCTACGGCAGCTACGAGCTGCAGCGCCGGCTTGGCCTGACCCGGCCGGTGCCCGCCGACCTGCAGGTGATGATCGGCTCGCAATGGTGGTGCCTCAGGCGGCAGACGATCGAGAAGGTGCTCGCCTTCTGCGACGAACGCCGCGACGTGATGCGGTTCTTCGCCACGACCTGGATCCCGGACGAGACGTTCTTCCAGACCGTGGTGCCGCACGTGGTCGCCCGGCGCGAGATCCGGTCGCGGACGCTCACCTTCCTGATGTTCACCGACTACGGGATGCCGGTCACCTTCTACAACGACCACTACGACCTGCTGCTCGGGCAGGACTTCCTCTTCGCCCGCAAGATCAGCCCCGAGGCCATCGACCTGCGCGAGCGGCTGGGCGCGCTGTGGCAGGCGCCCGACCTCGACTTCCCGATCTCGAACGAGGCGGCCGGCCTCTACCGCTTCCTCACCCAGCGCGGCCGGGTCGGTCGCCGCATGGGCCAGCGCTTCTGGGAGGCCGAGGGCAGCCTCGGCCGCGGGCGCACGCTGCTGCTGATCGTCTGCAAGAAATGGCACGTCGCCAAGCGGCTGACCGACGCCATCCGCACCCACACCGAGATCCCCGCCGTCAACTACCTCTTCAACGAGACCGACGCCGCCCTGCCCGACATGGGCGGGATCGAGACGACCGTGGACAAGCGCCAGCGTCACCGGCGGGCGCTGGTGCGGATGCTCTTCGACCAGTTCGAGGCGAAGAAGCTCGCCATCTGCCTAGACCCCTCGGCGCTGGGGCTGATCCAGGATTTCGTCGAGGACAAGGCCGACACCCGCGTCCTGCTGATCGATTCGGACTTTGACGACGACTATGTGCGCGGCCACATCGCGCGCGTGGGGCTGGCCGGGCCGAACAGCCCGCCAGGGTTCGTCGGCCACCTGATAGGTGCGGTGCGCAGCGATCTCGAGCACGAGACCGAGCGGCTGCGCGACCTCGACCTAGAGGGGTTCGAGGTGATCGCGGCCCGCCATGACCCGGACCGCGATGCCGCGGCCCTCGCGCGGTTCCTCGGCGTCGAGCCCGAGCTTGCCTTGACGCTGGCCCGCACGGATCATCTGTTCGACGACTGAGACGATGCCCGCCGAGGGCCCCGACACGACGCCCAGGAAGGACCGCCCGATGACCTATGACGACAGCAACATCTTCGCCCGCATGCTGCGCGGCGAGATCCCGAACGACACCGTGGCCGAGAACGCCCACGCGCTCGCCTTCCGCGACATCCGGCCGCAGGCGCCGGTGCACATCCTCGTCATCCCGCGCGGCCGCTACGTCAGCTACGACGACTTCGCCGCCAACGCCTCGGACGACGAGATCGTCGGCTTCAACCGGCTGGTGGCCGAGGTGGCGCGGGCCGAGGGGCTGAGCCTCGCGGACGGCGGCGACGGCTTCCGCGCCATCACCAACGCCGGCGCGCATGGCGTGCAGGAGGTGCCGCATTTCCACCTGCACCTGCTCGGCGGCCGGCCGATGGGCCGGATGGTGTCGCGCGACTGAGCGCTGAGCGTCACGGTCCCCGGCAGGTCGCCCCATGCTCCACGCCTTCGCACCGCATCTGGGCGGCCTCGCCCCCCTGCCCCCGGGCGAGCAGATCGCCCGCGCCCGCTGGGTCGATCTCTACCGCCCCCTCGACGCGCAGGTGCGGCAGGTCAAGGCGCTCGGCATCGACGTGCCGACCCTTGAGGACATGGAGGAGATCGAGATCTCGAACCGCCTCTACCGCGAGGGGGACGCGATCTACATGACCGCCGTGCTGCCGGGTGAGTTGCCCGACGGCAAGCCCGTGGCGATGCCGGTGACCTTCATCCTGTCGCCCGACCGGCTGGTGACCGTCCGCCACCACGCACCGCGGCCCTTCACCACCTTTCCGACCCGGGCCGAGCGCTCGGCCTCGGGCGTCGGCAGCCCCGACCGCATCTTCCTTGGCCTGATGGAGGAGATCGTCGCCCGCCTCGCCGACATCCTCGAGGGGGTGGGCCGGGTACTCGACCAGACCGGGGCGCTGGTCTTCGACAGCAACGCCAACGCCCGCGACGCCGAGCTGCGCGCCGCCCTGCTCAGGATCGGCGGCCAGTCCGAGCTGATGGCGCGGGTCCGGCTCGGGCTTCTGTCGGTCGAGCGGGTGCTGAGCTTCTACACCAGCTGGACCGAGGCGCACCCGGACGCCGACCGGCTGCGGGCGCTGGCGAAGTCGATCAACCGCGACGTCCAGGCGCTCGAGGTGCACGCCGATTTCCTCGGCACCCGGCTGGGGATGACCGTGGACGCGACGCTGGGCCTCATCAACCTGCAGCAGAACAACACTGTGCGGGTGCTGTCGGTGGTCGCGGCGCTGTTCCTGCCGCCGACGATGATCGCCTCGATCTACGGGATGAACTTCGACGTGATGCCGGAACTGCACTGGCGCTACGGCTACCCGATGGCGCTGGCCGCGATGGTGCTGTCGGCGCTGCTGATCTATCTGCTTGCGCGCTGGAAGCGCTGGCTCTAGCGGCCGCCGGTGAGCGACAGGAACACGTCCTGCAGGTCCGGCTGCTCGGTCGAGAGGTCCGCCATCGGCACCCCGCCCGCGCGCAGCGCATCGACGATTTGCTCGGCCGGCACCCGCTCGGGCGCGTAGCTGAGCGCCAGCCGCCCGTCGGCGCGGCGCTCGGCCGCGACCCCCTCGGGCAGCGGCGGCAGGGCGCCGGCCCACGGCCCGGGGTCCACCACCAGCGTCTTGGTCTCGGCCCGGGCGAGCAGGCGCTCGGTGCGGTCCTGGATGATCTTCTGCCCGCGGTCGATGATGGCGATCTCGTCGCACATCGCCTGCGCCTCTTCGAGGTAATGCGTGGTCAGGATCACCGTCATCCCCTGCGCATTGAGGCGGCGGACGTTTTCCCACAGCATCTCGCGCAGCGCGATGTCCACGCCCGCGGTCGGCTCGTCGAGGACGAGGATGCGCGGGCGGTGGACCAGCGCCTTGGCCAGAAGCAGCCGCCGCTTCATCCCGCCCGAAAGCTGGCGGGTGTAGCTTTCCGCCTGCGCGGTCAGCCCGACCAGCGCCAGGATCTCGTCGGTCCAGCGGTCGGCCTTCGGCACGCCGTAAAGCCCCGCCTGCACCTCGAGGCTGGCGCGCGGGGTGAAGAACGGGTCGATGTTGAGTTCCTGCGGCATCACCCCGATGGCCGCGCGCGACTGGCGCGGGTTCACGTCCTGGTCGAAGCCCCAGATCTCGACCTGCCCTGCGGATTTGTTCACCAGCCCGGCGAGGATGTTGATCAGCGTCGATTTCCCCGCCCCGTTCGGCCCCAGAAGCCCGAAGATCGAGCCGCGCGGGATGGTCAGGTCGACGCCCTTCAGCGCCTCTTTCGCGGGGACGCGGCCGACCGCGGCATAGGTCTTGCGCAGGCCCGTCAGGCGGATCGCAGGCGCGGCAGAGGGGTCGGGATCGGGCATCGGGCGGTCCGCCTGTGGCTGGGCGACACCCCCGCCCCGCGAACCGCGACGGGTTGCGGCCGGGGATGGGGCGGCTAGAATGGCCGGGCCGTTAAACCGGCGTTTCACCGCCAGCACAAGAGAGCCTCGATGCGCGCGCCCCAGACCGAAAACCCGCTCTCCACCGATCAGGACACCGCCCTGCCGCTGCATCCGGCGCCCGTGACCGAGGTGGTGGCGGCGTGGAAGGTGGCCTGTTCGGGCGACGAGGCACTGGGGCTCGGGCATCCGCGGGTGTGGCTGTCGATTGCCGAGCCGACCGGCTGGGTGGACTGCCCCTATTGCGACAAGCGCTTCGTGATCGACCGCGCCCACGCGCAGGCCGGCCACTGAGGCGCGGCGCCTAGCGCCGGACCCGCGCCTGCCGGGCCATGACCAGCGCCAGCGCCGGGGCATACATCAGCACGCCATAGAGCGCCGCCGCCAGCGGCGCGGCGCTCAGGCCCCCGGCGAGGCCGGCAAGCATCGGCACGGCCACGTTCCGCATCGGCAGCAGCAGCGCCGCCGTCACCGGCACACCGTCGCCACCGGCGACGGGGGCGAGACCCCGACCGACGGCATGGCCCAGCACGGTCAGCGCCCCCGCAAGCATCAGCACCGCCCCGGCCAGCGGCCAGATCGTCGCCCCCGCCCGGCCGAGGATCAGCCCGGCCAGCACCATCGCGGCCAGCGCCAGCCCCGCGACGATCGGCGCCAACCGCTGGACGCCGGGCGAGACCCGCAGACGCAGCGCCCGCCCCAGCCACATCGGCAATGCGGCGGCCAGCAGCAGCGGCAGCACCACCGAGCCCGTCGCGCCCAACAGCACCGCCACCACCGCCACGACGGCGACGGCAGCGAGTGCCCCCACCGCCATGACGCCGTTCGCCAGCACGATCCGCCCGCCGGCCAGCGCCACCAGCGGATTGACCGCCACGGTCGCCGGCGAGGCGCCGAGCAGCGCAAGCGCCGCAGTCTCGGCCGGGGTCATCGCCAGCAGCCAGCCGATCCCCCAGCCAAGCAGCGCCCCGCCAAGGATCTGCAGCCCCGCCAGCACCAGCGCGCCCGGCGCAGGACCACCCGCCCCCTCGCGCGCGGGAACCGTCGCCAATCCCGCAGCCAGGCAGACGATCGCGCAGCCGAGGGCGGCCGCCAGCAGCATCACTCGGCAGCCAGCCGCGAGATGACGATCTTGACCTCGGGCTTCTTGCCGATCTCCTCCATCGTCGCCTGGCGGACGATGCGCCGCAGCCCCTCGTCCAGTTTCTTGTCGTCGGTGGCGGTGGTCTGGTCGACCCGCTCGAGATACTCGCCGAGCTCGCTCTCCACATGGCGGGCAAGCGGCACGCCCGCGCGGCCCTGCGCGGCCAAACCCATCGTCTCGACCCAGGCATCGGGCAGCGGCTCGTCGTTCTCGTCGATGATGACCGAGACCGTCGCGTGGCCGTTCAGCGCCATGCGGATGCGGTCGCGCACGACGCCGTCCATCGCCCCGATCAGCACCGTCCCGTCGAGGTAGATGCGGCCCGTCGGCACATCATCCACCTGCCGCAGCGTGTCGCCCGACAGGTCCATCATCATCCCGTTGGTGACGATCTCGGACGCCATGCCCTTGGCCCGGCCGAGGTTCATGTGCTCGCGCAGATGCATGTGCTCGCCGTGCATCGGGATCAGCATCTGCGGCTTCAATAGGTCATGGATCGCCTCGAGGTCGGGGCGGTTGGCGTGGCCCGAGACGTGATACATCCCGTCGTCGGGGTCATAGACATCGACCCCCAGCCGGCTGAGGTTGTTCATGATGCGGATCACCGGGCGCTCGTTGCCGGGGATCGTGCGGCTCGAGAACAGGAAGCTGTCCCCTTCCTTGAGCTGGATGCCGAGATACTTGCCCATCGAGAGCTGCATCGAGGCTGCGCGCCGCTCACCCTGGCTGCCGGTGACGATCAGCATCACCTTGTTGCGCGGCAGGTCGGCGGCCTCGTCCGGGCCGATGACCTTGGGGAAGTCCTTGAGCACCCCGGTCTCGATCGCCGCCGTCACCATCTTGCGCATGGCCCGGCCCAGCAGGCAGACCTTGCGTCCCGAGGCGACGCCGGCCTCGGCCAGCGTCTTCAGCCGCGCGACGTTCGAGGCGAAGGTCGTGGCCACCACCATCTGCTTCTGCGCCATGACGAAGTCGAGCAGCGGGTTCGCCAGCAGTGCCTCGGACCGGCCGGGGTTGGGGCTGAACACATTGGTGGAATCGCAGGCGAGCGCCTTGATCGGCTGTTCCTGCGCGATGTCGTGCCAGAGGATCGGGTCGAACGCCTCGCCCACCACGGGCGTCCCGTCGAGCTTGAAGTCGCCGGTGTGCGCCACCCGCCCGGCGGGCGTGTCGATGATCAGCGCGGCGCTTTCCGGGATCGAGTGGCTGACCGGCACGAACTGGACCTTGAAGGGTCCGACCTCGACCACCTCGGGGCGCGGGGCCACGATGCGCAGCCGGTCGGTCGGCTGGCCGGCCTCTTCCAGCTTCATCCGGGCCAGCGTGCCGGTGAACTTGCGCGCATAGACCGGCACCCGCAGGCGGCTGTAGAGCAGCCCCAGCGCGCCCACGTGATCCTCGTGCGCGTGGGTGATGAACACCCCCTCCAGCCGGTCGCGGTTGTCCTCGAGCCAGCGCAGGTCCGGCATGATGAGGTCGATGCCCGGCGCGCTGTCCATGTCGCCGAAGGTCACGCCGAGGTCGACGAGGATCAGCCGCTCGCGCCCCGCCGGGCCGTAGCCGTAGACATAGGCGTTCATGCCGATTTCGCCCGCGCCGCCCAGCGGCAGATAGATCAGGCGCTCAGACATTGCCCGCCTCCCTGTTGTAATCGTGGATGAGCCGCAGCCCGTGCATGGTCAGATCGTCGTCCCAGCTGTCGAACAGGTCCTGGGTCTGGTCGAACAACGCAGCCAAGCCTCCGGTTGCGATGATCTTCATCTTCCGGCCGCGCTCGGCAGCGATGCGCTGGCAGATCTCGCGGACGAGTCCGACATAGCCCCAGAACACACCCGACTGGATGCAGGCAACCGTATTCGTGCCGATGACCTGCGCGGGCTTGGTGATATCGACGTGCGGCAGCGAGGCCGCGCCCATGTGCAGCGCCTCGAGCGACAGGTTCACGCCCGGCGCGATCACCCCGCCCACATAGGCCCCGTCCGTGTCCACCACGTCGAAGGTCGTGGCGGTGCCGAAGTCCACCACCGTCAGATCGGGGCCGTAGCGGTCGAACGCGGCCCAGGTGTTCACGATCCGGTCAGGGCCGACCACAGCCCCCGGGTCCACCCGCGGCGGCGCCGGCAGCAGCGTGTCGGGCTTGCCCACCACCAGCGGGCGGGTGTCGAAGTATCGGTTGCAGAGCACCCGCAGGTTGAACACCACCCGCGGCACGGTCGAAGAAATGATGCAGTGGTCGATCGTCACCTCGAGCCCGTGCAGCGAGATGAGCGAGCGCAGCCAGACGAAATACTCGTCCGCGGTGCGACGGTGGTCGGTGGCGATGCGCCACTGGCTCAGGAACCGCGCGCCGTCCCAGATGGCGAAGACGGTGTTGGTGTTGCCGGTGTCGATGCAGAGCAGCATCAGGGGGCCTCGTGGAAATAGATGTCGGCGGCGGGGATCACCTCACGGCCCTGCGCGGTGATGAGGATCAGCGCGCCGGTGGCGTCGATCCCCTCGAAGGTGCCGGTGCGGCTGTGGCTGCCGGTGCGGGCGGTGATGGTCTGGCCCAGCCGCGCGGCCCGGGCGAGCCAGGCCGTGCGGATCGGGGCGAAACCCCAGGTGGTGAGCTGGGCCTGCCAGCGGGCGAAGGCCGGGGCGAGAAGGTCGAGGAACTCGGTCGGGGCGAGGGCGTGGCCGGTCGCCTCGCACACCGAGACGGCGGGGGTGGCCTCGGGCTCGAGCGTGTCGGCCGGGGGGGCGGCGGCGAGGTTGACGCCGATCCCGACGGCGAGCGCGCTGACCTGCCCGCCCTGCCCCGCGCTTTCCAGCAGGATGCCCGCGACCTTGCCGCCGTTCAGCAGCACGTCGTTCGGCCATTTGATCGCCAGCCGCGCCGTGGGACCGCAGACCAGCGCCAGCGCCTCGTGCAAAGCGAGCACGGCGACGAAGCTGTAGAGCGAGGCCTCGGCCGGCCCGCCCGCCGGGCGCAGCACCAGCGTAGCGGCGAAGTTGCCGGCGGGCATCTGCCAGACCCGCCCGCGTCGTCCCCGCCCGGCGAACTGGTCCAGCGTCAGCACCCAGGCCGGGCCCGAGAGTGCGGGGGCCAGCCGCAGCGCCTCGGCGTTGGTGCTGGCGCAGCGCGGCAGGATGTGGCGGCCGACGCCCTCGGGCCAGCCGTCAGCGGCGGCGGAGGGGTCCGCCGCGGACCGTGCGGGGTCAGTCAACGGGGCGGGTGGCCACCGCCACAGGCTCCGCCACCGCGGCCTGCGCCACGACCAGCGACGCCGCCGCCCGCTCGGCGGCCCGGTCGGCCCCGAACATCGTGAAGGCCCCGATCACCATCGCCGCCGCTGCGCCGACCAGCGCCAACCAGGTGGCCGCGCCGCCGTGCATCTGCACCGGCTCGTCGCGCTCGGCGCCGAAGTAGAGGTAATAGGCCATGCGCAGGTAGTAGAAGGCCCCGATCACCGAGGCGATCACGCCCAGCACCGCAAGCCAGCCCATGCCCGCATCCACCGCGGCCTTGAGCACCCCGAACTTGGCGAAGAAGCCCAGCATCGGCGGCACCCCGGCGAGGCTGAAGAGCAGCACCAGCATGGCCAGCGCCCTGAGCGGCTCGGTCCGCGCCAGCAGGTTCAGGTCGTCCAGCGCGGTGACCGGACGCCCCCCACGCTCCATCGACAGGATGAAGGCGAAGGTGCCGACGTTCATCACGACATAGATCGCCATGTACATCAGCATCGCCTGAACCCCGTAGACGGTCCCGGCGGCGAGGCCGATGAGCGCAAAGCCCATGTGCGCGATCGAGGAATAAGCCATCAGCCGCTTGATGTCAAGCTGCCCGATGCCGGCGATCGAGCCGAGAAACATCGACAGGAGCGCGAGCACCGCGATGATCTGCCCCCAGTCGCCCGGCACCTGCCCGAACGCGCCCCACATCAGCCGCGCGATCAGCGCCATCGCGGCGACCTTGGGCGCGGTGGCGAAGAAGGCGGTGATCGGCGTCGGAGAGCCCTCGTAGACGTCAGGCGTCCACATGTGGAACGGCACCGCCGAGACCTTGAAGGCCAGCCCGACAAGCAGGAACACCATCCCGAACAGAAGCCCCATCGGCAGCTGCTCGGCGGTGACCGCCTGCATCACCCCGGCGAGGTTGGTGGTCCCGGCAAAGCCGTAGACCAGCGAGATCCCGTAGAGCAGCATCCCCGAGCTGAGCGAGCCGAGGACGAAATACTTGAGCCCGGCTTCCGACGAACGCACGCTGTCGCGCCGCATGGCGGCCACGACATAGAGCGCCAGCGACTGCAGTTCGAGCCCCATGTAGAGCGTCAGCAGGTCGCCGGCCGAGACCATGACCATCATGCCGACGACGGCGAGCACGATCAGGATCGGCAGCTCGAACCTCAGCAGCCCCTGCCGGTCGAGATAGCCCGCGCTCATCGCCAGCACCGCGGCCGCGGCGGCCAGCGCCGTGACCTTGGCGAAGCGCGCGAAGGCGTCGTCGATGAACATCCCCCAGAAGGACTGCCCGTCCACGCGGTCGCCCCAGCCCACGAACAGCGCCGCCAGCAGCAGTGCTGCGACCGAGAGCCACAGCACCGTCCCGGCCAGCCGGTCCTTGCCGAAGAACGCCCCCAGCATCAGCGCGGCCATGGCGAACAGCGCCAGCGCGATCTCGGGCAGGATGAGCGAGAAGTTCATGTCGATTGCGGTCATCGCGGCCCCCTCAGTGGCTTGCCGCGGGCGCAGCGGCGACATCGGTGGTCGCGGGGGCTGCGGGCAGGCTGGCGTGGTAATCATGCACGAGCGCGGCGACGGCCGGGCCGGTGATGTCGGTGACGGCGCGCGGATAGACCCCGAGCAGCAGCGTCATGGCGATCAGCGGGACGAAGATCCAGCGCTCGCGCGGGGTCATGTCGGTGATGGTGCGCAGGCTCTCCTTCACCAGCGCGCCCAGCGTCACCCGGCGGTAGAGCCAGAGCGCATAGGCGGCCGACAGGATCACCCCGGTGGTGGCGACCAGCGCCACCCAGGTGTTGACCTGGAACACGCCGAGCAGGGTCAGGAACTCACCCACGAAGCCCGAGGTGCCCGGCAGGCCCACGTTCGCCATGGTGAAGAACATGAAGATCAGCGCGTAGATCGGCATCCGGTTCACGAGACCGCCGTAAGCGTCGATCTCACGCGTGTGCATCCGGTCGTAGATCACGCCGACGAGCAGGAACAGCGCGCCCGAGACGAAGCCGTGCGACAGCATCTGGAAGATGGCGCCCTCGACCCCGACCTGGTTGGCCGCGAAGGTGCCGAGCGTGACATAGCCCATGTGCGCGACCGACGAATAGGCGATCAGCTTCTTCATGTCGGACTGCGCCAGCGCGACGAGGCTGGTGTAGACGATGGCGATGGCCGAGAGCCAGAACACCGCGGGCTGGGCGATGGCCGAGGCCTCGGGGAACATCGGCAGCGAGAAGCGCAGGAAGCCGTAGCCGCCCATCTTCAGAAGCACCGCCGCCAGCAGGACCGAGGCCGCGGTCGGCGCCTGCACGTGGGCGTCGGGCAACCAGGTGTGGACCGGCCACATCGGCATCTTGACCGCGAAGCTGGCGAAGAACGCGAGGAACAGCAGCATCTGCGTCCCGCCCAGCAGCGTGGTACCGAACACCGGGATCGGCGTCGACGGGAAGTCGAAGCCCATCAGCGTCGGAATGTCGGTGGTGCCGGCCATGTTGTACATCGACACCATCGCCACCAGCATCAGCACCGAGCCGAGGAAGGTGTAGAGGAAGAACTTGAAGGCCGCGTAGATGCGGTCCTTGCCGCCCCAGATCCCGATGATCAGGAACATCGGGATCAGCCCGGCCTCGAAGAACAGGTAGAACAGCACCAAGTCCAGCGCGACGAACACACCGATCATCAGCCCCTCGAGCACGAGGAAGGCGATCATGTAGTCCTTGGTGCGGTCCGTCACCTCCCACGTCGAGAGGATGACGAGCGGCATCAGGAACGTCGTCAGCATGACGAACAGGATCGAGATGCCGTCGACGCCCAGCTTGTAGCGCAGCCCCATGATCCAGGGCTGGTCCTCGACGAACTGGAAGCCGGTGTTCTGCGGGTCGAAGCCGGCGAGCACGAGGCAGCTGACCGCAAAGGTCGCCACGGTGGCGACCAGCGCCAGCCAGCGGGCGTTGCTGGCCGCGGCCGCGTCGTTGCCGCGCAGGAACACGGCCATGATCAGCGCCGCGACGATGGGCAGGAAGGTGATGATGGAAAGCAGCGGATAGGTCGTCATCTCAGTTCACGCTCCGCGCCATCACCCAGATCAGCAGGCCGACGAGGCCCAGGACCATGCCGAAGGCATAGTGGAACAGGTAGCCGGACTGCACCCGGCCGGCAAAGTGGGTCAGCCGCGGGATCAGCCCCATGGCGAGCCCGTTGATCGCCCCGTCGATGGTCCGCCCGTCCCCGCCCGTCCAGAGCGCGCGGCCGAGCCAGCGCGCCGGCCGGACGAAGAGGAAGTCGTAGATCTCGTCGAAATACCACTTGTTGAGCAGGAAGCGGTACAGCGGCCGCTGCATCGCGCCCAGCTGCGCCGCCGAGCCGGGGTGGCGGATGTACATCATCCACGCCAGCGCCAGACCCGCCAGCATGGCGAAGAACGGCGCCACCTTGACCCAGACCGGCGAATGGTGCGCCTCGTCGAGGACGTGGTTGTCGGGGTGCATGTAGATCGCCCCGCCCACCGGCGCCGGAACGGCGGTGTTGACCGTGCCCGCGGGCTGGTCGGCCGCTGCGCCCTCGAGGGCGGCCGCGGCGCCCTCGGCCGGGGCGGCGTGGACCGGGGCGGCGTGGGCCGTCTCGGCCGGCGCCGTCGCGTGGTCGGCCGGGTCGGTGGCGACAGGGGCGGCGTGGTCGGCCGCGGCAATCTCGTGCCCGCCGTGGCCCATGTGGAAGAACTCGGCCACCCGCTCGTGGCTGCCGAAGAACGGCGCGTACCAGACCATCCCCGAGAAGATCGCACCCACCGCCAGCGCCGCCAGCGGGATCAGCATCACCGGCGGGCTTTCATGCGCGTGCTCATAGGCGTGCAGGCCGCCGTGGTGGCCGTGATCGTCATGGGCGCCGTGCGCGGCATGGTCGCCATGCGCGTCATGAGTCGCGTGAGCCCCATGGCCGTGACCGGCGGCGAGACCGTGCGGCTGCACCTCCTCCTCGGCCTTGATCTCGGCGTCCCACACCTGCTGCGGCCGCGGCGCGCCCCAGAAGGTCAGGAACATCAGCCGCCAGGAATAGAAGCTGGTGAACAGCGCCGCGATCACCAGCAGCCAGAACGCATAGGCGTGGCCCGAGGCAAAGGCGCTTTCGATCACCGCGTCCTTGGACAGGTAGCCGGCGAAGCCGATGGTGGTCAGCGGGATGCCGACCCCGGTGATCGCCAGCGTCCCGATCAGCATCGCCCAGAAGGTATAGGGGATCTTCTTGCGCAGCCCGCCGTAGTTCCGCAGGTCCTGCTCATGGTGCATCGCATGGATCACCGAACCGGCGCCGAGGAACAGCATCGCCTTGAAGAAGGCGTGGGTCAGCAGGTGGAACATGGCGACCGAATAGACGCCGACGCCCGCGGCCACGAACATGTAGCCGAGCTGCGAGCAGGTCGAATAGGCGATCACCCGCTTGATGTCGTTCTGAACGAGACCCACGGTCGCGGCAAAGAACGCCGTCGCCGCGCCGATCAACACGATGAAGTTCTTGGCGTCCGGCGCGAATTCATAGAGCGGCGACATCCGGCAGACGAGGAACACGCCCGCCGTCACCATGGTCGCCGCGTGGATCAGCGCCGAGACCGGGGTCGGGCCCTCCATCGCGTCCGGTAGCCAGGTGTGCAGGCCGAGCTGCGCCGACTTGCCCATCGCGCCGATGAACAGCAGCACGCCGATCAGGTTGGCTGCGTTCCACTCGGTCCACAGGAACGGCACCTGCGTCTGCGCGATCTGCGGGACTTGGGCGAAGATCTCGTCGAAGCGGATCGTGCCGGTCAGCCAGTAGATGGCGAAGATGCCGAGCAGGAAGCCGAAGTCGCCGACGCGGTTGACGATGAACGCCTTCATCGCCGCGGCGTTGGCGCTGGGTTTCTTGTAGTAGAAGCCGATCAGCAGATACGAGGCGACGCCCACGCCCTCCCACCCGAAGAACATCTGCAGGAGGTTGTCGGCCGTCACCAGCATAAGCATGGCGAAGGTGAAGAACGACAGATAGGCGAAGAACCGCGCCTTGTAGGGCTCGTCCTCGGTCCAGTTGTCGTCATGGGCCATGTAGCCCATCGAGTAGAGGTGGACGAGCGCCGAGACCGTCGTCACGACGATCAGCATGATCGCCGTCAGCCGGTCGATCCTGAGCGCCCATTCGGCGTGGAAGTCACCCGAGACGATCCAGTCCATGACCGGGATGTGGCGCGGGGTGCCGTCGAAGCCGAGAAAGACGATCCAGGACAGCGCGCAGGCGACGAACAGCACCGCGGTGGTCAGGACCTGCGCGCCCTTTTCCGACATCACGCGCCAGCCGAAGCCGGCGATGATCGAGGCTGCGAGCGGGCCGAAGACGATGAACTTTTCCAATTGTCTCAGCCCTTCATCACGTTGACGTCTTCGACCTCGATGGTGCCGCGGTTGCGGAAGAACACCACGAGGATGGCCAGGCCGATCGCCGCCTCGGCCGCAGCCACCGTCAGCACGAACATGGTGAACACCTGCCCGCCGAGGTCGCCCAGATGGGTCGAGAAGGCGACGAAGTTGATGTTCACGGCCAGCAGGATCAGCTCGATCGACATCAGGATGACGATGACGTTCTTGCGGTTGACGAAGATGCCGAAGACGCCGGTGACGAACAGGATCGCCCCTACGACAAGGTAATGTGTCAAACCGATCATTCGCTTCGTCCCTCTCCGGTTCGTGGCCCGGTTGTCGTCTTGGTCCGGCGCCCCGCGGCGCCGAAAGTCATCGAAGTCTGCTCAGAGCCCCTGCCCCGGCTTCGGGTTGGTCATCCGCATCGCCTTCTTCGGATCGCGCCACATCTGCTGCAGCACGTCCTGGCGCTT
>NZ_JBHMQU010000015.1:57695-99521 GCF_042435015.1 Paracoccus panacisoli
GGAAATAGCGGTCATAAAGCACCCCGCCCAGGGCGTGGGTGTTCAGCGTGTTCTCGACGATCGGCACGCTGCGGGCGGCCGCGGCGCCCGGGGCGGACTCCCACGCGCCGAAGGCGATGCCGAGCTGGGCCATCATCACCACCGCGATCAGCAGGCCGAGCGGCAGGTAGCGCGCCAGCTCGCCCTTGAGCGCGGCGAAGTCCACGTCGAGCATCATCACGACGAACAGGAACAGCACCGCGACCGCGCCGACATAGACGATGATCAGCAGCATGGCGACAAACTCGGCGCCCTGCAGGACGAAGAGCCCGGCGGCCGAGAGGAACGCCAGGATCAGCCACAGCACCGAGTGCACCGGGTTGCGCGAGATCACCACCATGAAGCCGGCGACCAGCACGGAGATGGCGAAGAGGTAGAAAGCAAAGACCATCATGCTGCGTCATCCTCCTCGGCGAACACCGCCTGCGCCAGTTCCAGCGCCTTCTGCATGGCGGGCAGCCCGCCGAACATCGACATCTGCCAGATCGTCTCGGCGATCTCGCGCTGCGTCGCCCCGGCCTTCAGCGCGTGGCGCACCGCCAGCCGCAGCTGCGGCTCGGCGACAGCGCCCTGCACCGTCAGCGCCCCGATGGTCAAGAGCAGCCGCGTCTTGGCGTCCAGCCCCTCGCGGTTGAAGGTGCGGCCGAACCACATCTCCATCATGTCGGCGGGCATGACGGGCAGCATCTTCTCGAACGCGCGGGTGTCGAAATTCTCGAGCCCCGGGTTGAAGGCGCGCGCCATCTCCTGCCCGGACTGGAGCATCTGCTGGAACAGCCTGGCGAAACCGTCGCTCATCGATAGGGCGCGTCGAGCTGGAGGTTGCGGGCGATCTCGGCCTCCCACCGCTCGCCGTTGGCGAGCAGGCGGGCCTTGTCGTAGAAAAGCTCTTCGCGGGTCTCGGTGGCGAACTCGAAGTTCGGCCCCTCGACGATGGCATCGACCGGGCAGGCTTCCTGGCAGAAGCCGCAATAGATGCACTTGGTCATGTCGATGTCGTAGCGGGTGGTGCGGCGCGAGCCGTCCTCGCGCGGTTCGGCGTCGATGGTGATCGCCTGCGCCGGGCAGATCGCCTCGCACAGCTTGCAGGCGATGCAGCGCTCTTCGCCGTTCGGATAGCGGCGCAGCGCGTGCTCGCCACGGAAGCGAGGCGAGAGCGGGCCCTTCTCGTGCGGGTAGTTCAGCGTCGCCTTGGGGGCGAAGAAGTACTTCATCCCCACGCCGAAGCCTTTGATGAAGTCCCACATGAGGAAGTATTTGGTGGCGCGGACCAGATCGAGGGCCATCTCAGACGTTCCCCTCCTCGTCGGCATAGCGGTCCATCGCGCCGACGATCAGCCGCTTGGCGGCCGAGTCGTGCGGGACGCCCGCGCGCTCGAGCGCGTCCAGCACGTATTGCGCCAGCGTCGCCTTGTCGGTTTCGGACGCCGCGGCCAGTGCTGCGGCAAGCTCATGTGCGGCCATGGTCAGCCCCCCACAATGGTGGTGCCGATCGGCACCAGATGATCCCAGCGCGCCCAGGCCCCGCCCAGCACGTCGAACCGGGCCAGGAAGGCGACCAGCACGACCCAGAACAGCGACAGGGGCAGGAAGACCTTCCAGCCGATCCGCATGAGCTGGTCGTAGCGGTAGCGCGGCACGATGGCCTTCACCATCGCGAATATGAAGAACCAGACCCACATCTTCAGGACCATCCACAGCGCCCCGTCGGGCAGGCCGGGGATGGGCGACAGCCAGCCGCCGAAGAACAGGATCGAGATCAGCGCGCACATCAGGAAGATCGCGATGTACTCGCCCGCCATGTAGAGCAGGTAGGGGGTCGAGGAGTACTCGACCATGTGCCCGGCCACGAGCTCGGATTCGGCCTCGGACAGGTCGAAGGGCGGGCGGTTGGTTTCGGCCAGCGCCGAGACGAAGAACAGCACCAGCATCGGCAGATGCGGCAGCCAGTACCAGTTGAACATCCCGTAGGCGCCGCGCTGGCTCTCGACGATGCCGCTGAGGTTCATCGTGCCGGCCGAGATGATCACCCCGATGATGATCAGGCCCAGCGACACCTCGTACGAGATCATCTGCGCGGCCGACCGCAGCGAGGCGAGGAACGGGTATTTCGAGTTCGAGGCCCAGCCGCCCATGATCACGCCGTACACCTCGAGCGAGGAGACCGCGAAGATGAACAGCACGCCCACGTTGATGTTGGCCATCACCCAGCCGGGGGCGAAGGGGATCACCACCCAGGCGAACAGCGCCAGCATCATCGACAGGAAAGGCGCGAGGAAGAAGACGAACTTGTCCGACCCCGCCGGGACGACGATTTCCTTGACGACGTATTTCAGCGCGTCGGCCACCGACTGCAGCAGACCCCAGGGGCCGACCACGTTCGGACCCCGGCGCATCTGCACCGCGGCCCAGATCTTGCGGTCGCCGTAGACGAGGAACAGCAGCGAAATCATCACGAAGGCGATGATTCCCAGACCCTGCGCCAGCAGGATCACGGCAATGCCGAGCGGGGACGCCAGAAAGTCAGCCATGCGGAACGTGCCCCCTCGTCATGCGGCCGGAATGCCGCTGTCCCTGCAGGCGCGCAGGGTGTCTTGTGTTTCCATGACCCGCAAGCCCATGGGCCGCGTGTCCGACAGCGTAAAGACCGACCCGACGACCAGCTTGCCGTCGCGCCGTTCCTGCAAGGTGCGGATGTGCCGGCCGAACGGCTTGTTCTGGCCCTTGGCCCACCCGGCCAACGCGCAGGTGGCATAGGCGAACGCCACATCGGCGTCCACCCCCGGCCTGAGGTTCGCGCTGACCTCGACGAGGTCGCCGCGCCGGTCCCCGGCCAGCGGCTGGACGCGGGCGGCCACGAAATCCTGCGGGTCGGCCTTGAAGCCCTTGGGAAAGGCGGGCAGCGCCGGCCGGGTGCGGGCGGCGAATTCCTCGAGCGCCTTTTCCTGCGCCGTCGGCAGGCGTGGCTTTTCAGGCGCAACGACGTCGAAATTCGCCACGTCCGCCGGCTTCAGCTTGAGACCGAGATTGACATTCAGCGCCTCGAGTTCCGCCTCGGTGACCTGGAACGCCTCCTGCCCGGCGGGGCTGTCGAGCGCCACTTCGGTCACCGATCCGTCGTGCTCGAGGATCAGGATGTCGCCCGACTTGGTCGAGACGCGGGCCCGGCTCAGCTTGGTGCCCGCAATGCTGCGATCGACGATCTTGACCTTGACCTCGTCCGGCTTGGCACGGGGCGGCGTCGCCAGCCCCTGCCCGCCCGACTCGCGCTGGCCGCAGCCGCTCAGCGCCCCGACCGAGACCGCGACCGCCACCAGAAGGGACAGCCCGCCGCGCACGGGGGTTACTCCGCCGCCAGAGCCGTGGCCCGCCGGGCCATGGCCATCGCCGACAGCTCGCCCATCAGCGCCGAGGCGCGGGCAATCGGGTTCGAGAGGTAGAAGTCGCCGACCGCGCCGCGGAAATCGGCCCGGCCGAGCGGCCCGGCCTCGACCGGCTGCCAGACGTTCGCCGGCACCTCGTCGATCTGCGCCAGATGCGGCACCGCGTCGATCAGCGCCCGGCGCAACTGGGCCAGGCTGTCCCACGGCTGTGTCTTGCCCAGACGGGCCGAGAGCGCCCGCAGGATCGCCCAGTTCTCCTTGGCTTCGCCGGGGGCGAAGTTCGCCCGCATCGCGAGCTGGGGACGGCCCTCGGTGTTGACGAAAAGCCCGTTCTCCTCGGTGTAGCAGGCGCCGGGCAGGATCACGTCGGCCCGGTGCGCGCCGCGGTCGCCGTGGCTGCCCTGGTAGATGACGAAGGCGCCGGGCGCCACGTCCACCTCGTCGGCGCCGAGGCTGTAGATCACCTCGGCCCCCTCGACGGCGGCCGCAAGACCGCCCTCGGTCACGGCACCCACGTCCATCGCCCCCACCCGGCTGGCCGCCGTGTGCAGGATCAGCAGCTTCGAGTTCGAGTTCTCGGCCAGACGCATGGCGTGGCCCAGCACCGCCGCCCCGTCCGCCTCGCGCAGCGCGCCCTGTCCGACGATCACCAGCGTCTCCTTGCCGCGCGTCTCGTCCGAGATCTCGCGCGAGGACAGGCTCTCGAGCGCGGCGCGGTCGCTGCCGACATGGGCGTAGTCATAGGTCAGGTCCACCGCCGGGCCGACCAGCCCGACCTGCGCGCCCCGCGCCCAGGCGCGGCGGATGCGGGCGTTGAGGACCGGCGCCTCGGTCCGCGGATCGGTGCCGATGAGCTGGATCATCTCGGCCCGGTCGATGTCGGCGATGCTCGCCGTGCCGACGTAGCCGGCGCGGTTCCCGGCCGGCAGCCGGGCGCCGTCCGTCCGGCACTCGACGGTGCCGCCGATCCCCTCGATCAGTTGCTTGAGCGCGAACACCGCCTCGACCGGGGCCAGATCACCGATCAGCCCCGCGACCTTGCGGCCCTTCATCGCCTGCGCGGCGACCGTCAGCGCCTCGTCCCACGTCGCGGGACGCAGGCGCCCGTTCTCGCGCACATAGGGCCGGTCCAGCCGCTGCCGGCGCAGCCCGTCCCAGACGAAGCGGGTCTTGTCGCTGATCCACTCTTCGTTCACGCCGTCGTTGTTGCGCGGCAGGATGCGCATGACCTCGCGGCCCTTGGTGTCGATGCGGATGTTCGACCCCAGCGCGTCCATCACGTCGATCGACTCGGTCTTGGTCAGCTCCCACGGGCGGGCGGTGAAGGCGTAGGGTTTCGAGACCAGCGCCCCCACCGGGCACAGGTCGATGATGTTGCCCTGCAGGTTCGAATCGAGCGTCAGGCCGAGATACGAGGTGATCTCGCTGTCCTCGCCGCGGCCGGTCTGGCCCATCTGGGTGATCCCCGCCACCTCGGTGGTGAACCGCACGCAGCGGGTGCACGAGATGCAGCGGGTCATGTGCGTCTCGACCAGCGGCCCGAGGTTCAGGTCGTCGGCCGCCCGCTTCGGCTCGCGGTAGCGGCTGAAATCGACGCCATAGGCCATCGCCTGGTCCTGCAGGTCGCACTCGCCGCCCTGGTCGCAGATCGGGCAGTCGAGCGGATGGTTGATGAGCAGGAACTCCATCACCCCCTCGCGGGCCTTGCGGACCATGGGCGAGTTGGTGCGGATTTCGGACGGCGCGCCGTCCGGGCCGGGGCGCAGGTCCTTGACCTGCATCGCGCAGCTTGCCGCGGGCTTGGGCGGGCCGCCCACGACCTCGACGAGGCACATCCGGCAGTTGCCGGCGATCGACAGCCGCTCGTGATAGCAGAAGCGCGGCACCTCGATCCCGGCCTGCTCGCAGGCCTGGATGAGCGTGAGGTTCGGATCGACCTCGATCAGCCGGTCGTCGATCTTGATCGTGCGGGTGTCGCTCATCTGCCTGTCTTCCTCGTCATGCCGATCCGGCAAGGTCTCATCCGCGGCGCGTCGTCCGGTCGCCTGTCACCGTCGCGCGCCGCCGGTCGTCCGTCCCACGGTCGGCTCAGTTGCCGGCCGCGAGCCTCTGTACATTACCGCGCACTGGCAGCGGGCCGCCCCGCTGGCCGGGCGATTCGACCAGCATCAGCGGCACCTGCTGCCCCTCGCGGAACAGCAGGATCGCGTCCACCTGCACGGCCAGCGGGTCGCGCGGGTCGGGCCGCGCGTCGATCAGGAACCGGCCCGCGCCGGGTCGTTCGCACAGGATCTGCATCCCCGCATAGGGGCCGTGCAGCGTCACGAGGTCGCGCCCCATCAGGTCACGCCCGGCCCGCACCTGCCCCTCGGGCGAGGTGCCCCGGCAGCGCACGTCGAGCGGCGAGAAGAGGTCGAGCCGCACCTGATAGTCCACGACATGGGTCTGGGCCGGCGCCTGCGCGGGCTGGGCCAGCACCATGTCGGCAAACACCATCGTCAGCGCCGCGGCGGCGACGATGCCCATGCCGATCCAGCGGATCACCTGCTTCATTTCGCCACCAGCAGCGAACCGCTGACGGTCCGCCCCGCGATCTCGGCCCGGCCGATGGCGCAGAAGCTCTCGGCGTTGCCCTTTTTCGCGCCGTTGCGGGCAAGGTAGTCCTCGGCCACCGCATAGATGCGCTGCTTCTCGGCCTTGTCGTCGAGGAAGGCGTCGATCTGGGCCTTGCTGTAGCCCTTGTCGAGCGCATAGCGCTGCAGCGCCCGCGCCTGGCTGTAGGCGAGCACGATCCGGCCGTCGATCGACGGGCATTCGCGCCGGATGCGGTCGGCGACACGCGCCGCGATCAGCCGGTCGTTGATGTATTTCTCTTTCGACAGCGGCTCGAGCGCCGCCGCGGGCGAGGCGAGCGTCGCCAGCGCGGTCAGCGCGAGCAGTCCGGTCCTGAGGCGTTTCATGGGCACATCCTTCTTGCAGATGCCTGCAATATAGGGTCGCCGGCGCGCGGTTTCGCCGCAAGCCCGCGTCAACCGCCCGTGATCGGCCTGCCGAGGATCGACCGCGCCGCTCATTCCGCCGCCATCGCCCCCATGCGCCCGGTCCGCTTGGCCTTGATGCGGTCCTCGATCTCTTCGCGGAAATGCCGGATCAGGCCCTGGATCGGCCAGGCGGCCGCGTCGCCCAGGGCGCAGATCGTGTGCCCCTCGACCTGCTTGGTCACGTCCAGCAGCATGTCGATCTCTTCGATCTCGGCCTCGCCGCGGACCAGCCGGTCCATGACCCGCATCATCCAGCCGGTGCCCTCGCGGCAGGGCGTGCACTGGCCGCAGCTCTCGTGCTTGAAGAAATAGCTCAGCCGCCAGATCGCCTTCACGATGTCGACCGAGTTGTCCATGACGATCATGCAGGCGGTGCCGAAGCTCGACTTGAGCTCGCGCATCCCGTCGAAGTCCATGATCGCATCCTCGCACAGATGCGCCGGCAGCACCGGGCAGGAGGCCCCGCCGGGGATGATCGCCTTGAGGTTCGACCAGCCGCCGCGGATGCCGCCGCCGTGCTTCTCGATCAGCTCGCGCATCGGGATCGACATGGCTTCCTCGACGACGCAGGGCGTGTTGACGTGCCCGGTCAGGCCGAAGAGCTTGACGCCCGCGTTGTTCGGGCGGCCGAAGCCCGCGAACCACTCGGCGCCGCGGCGCAGGATGGTCGGGACGACGGCGATGGATTCGACGTTGTTCACCGTCGTCGGGCAGCCATAAAGGCCCGCGCCGGCCGGGAACGGCGGCTTCATCCGCGGCATCCCCTTCTTGCCCTCGAGACTTTCGAGAAGCGCGGTTTCCTCGCCACAGATATAGGCGCCGGCGCCGTGGTGCAGGAACAGGTCGAAGTCCCAGCCCGACTTGGCCGCGTTCTTGCCCAGAAGACCCGCGTCATAGCATTCGTCGATCGCCGCCTGCAGCGCCTCGCGCTCGCGGATGTATTCGCCGCGGATGTAGATATAGGCCGCGTGCGCGCCCATGGCGAAGCTGGCGATCAGCGCGCCCTCGATCAGCGTGTGCGGATCGTGGCGCATGATCTCGCGGTCCTTGCAGGTCGCGGGCTCGGATTCGTCGGCGTTGATGACCAGATAGGCAGGCCGGCCGTCGCTTTCCTTGGGCATGAAGGACCACTTCATGCCCGTGGGAAAGCCGGCGCCGCCGCGGCCGCGCAGGCCGGATTTCTTCATCTCGTCGATGATCCCGTCCCGGCCGCGGGCGATGATCTCGGCGGTGCCGTCCCAATGGCCGCGCGCCCGCGCACCCTTGAGGCTGCGGTCGCCCATCCCGTAGAGGTTGGTGAAGATCCGGTCCTGATCGCTCAGCATCGCGTCGTCGTCCTATCCTTTGCGCGGGCGTGAGCCACGCGGTGCCGCCGCGCCGCCGGCGCGCCGTTTGTCCTGTGCCGGCGCCGGGCCGGTCGCCGGGCCGGTCGTCGGCGCGACCTCGGCGGCGCGCCCGCGCCGCCAGACCCGCCACGTCACCAGAAGCGCCCAGACCAGCGCCCCGATCGCCGCCAGATCGGCGAGGAACGCATACTCCGGCGCCCAGCCGAAGCGCTGCCCCGCCCAGTTCGCCGCGAGCCACAGCACCATCGCCGCGGCCATCACGCCGCCGGCGAGGCGCATCTGCCCCGCGTCATGGAAGGGGTGCTGCGCCGTCATGTCGCCTCGCCCCGGTCCACGCGGCGGGAATGCTCGGTTTCGCCGCCGGCCGCAAGGATGCGCGCCTGCCCGACCCAGTCGTCCCGCTCGATCCGCCCGCCGTTGCGGCCGAGGCGCTCGCCCCACTCCAGCACGTCCTGATCGGTCCAGGCGGCGATTTGCGCGAAGCGGGTCACGCCGTTGTCGTTCAGCCACTCGGTCAGAACCGGCCCGATCCCGAGGATGCGACCGAGGTCGTCGCGGTCGTCCGAGGCACCCGTACTGGCGGGCCGCGCCTCGCCCACCGGCCGAACCTCCGCGACCGGAGCGGACGCCGACTCACGGCCCTCCGCTGCATCATCGCGCCGCGCCTCGATGTCCTGCGCCGCACCGCCTTTGGTCGGACGGTCCCCCGCCTCGAAGGTCACGGCCTGCCGCGGATCGGTGCTCGCCCCCGCCGGTGCGCCGAGTTCGATCGGCGCCGGGGCCTCGTCGGCCACCCGCTCCTCGCGCGCCACCTCGGCCGAGGGCTCGAACGTCACCGCCTGCCGCGGGTCGGTCGTGGCGCCCTGCGGGGCCCGGCCCATCCCCTCGGGGCGCGCCGCGCGGGTGATCTCGATCTTGCCGAAGCGCGCCTGACGGGCGGCCGCGGCCTCGGCGAGCTCAGCTTCGGACAACGGCTCGGCCACGCGCAGCGGCTCGGGCTCATAGGCCTCGACCTCGCTGCCGCAGAACAGCAGCACCAGCAGGCCGCCGAGCAGCCATGCGGTGACGAACGCCAGGAACAGGCCGCCGAACACCCCCGCGCCGCCGTGGCCCATCGCCATCAGCCAGACCACCAGCCCCATCAGGGCGGCGAAGATCCAGCATTTGCGCGCGCAGTCGGTCATCGGGGCGTCCTTGAGGTTCGGGTCAGGTCAGTGGGTATCCTTCGCATCGGCGGGCTGCCCGGCGGGCTCACCCTTCGACTGGGGCTTGCCGGGCGAGGTCGCGGCGGCCTCCTGCACCGTCACCCCGGTCTTGTCGGCCGGACGCCCGGCCGAGGGCGTCGGCTCGACCTGCGGGGCGTCGGGGTCGGCCTGCTCGGGCCGCCGCCGCCACGGGGTCAGGATCGGCACTTCCGATCCGTCGATTCGCTTGACCGTGTCGCGCAGCTTGACCGCCAGCGCGGCTGAGGCGTTCAGCTCTTCGGCCTTCTCGGTCGCCTTGAGCGCCACCGGGCCGCCCAGCGGCTCGGAGGAGAACCGCCCGTTCTGCGGCCCCGGCACCGGCACTTGCCCCGCGGCCAGCGCGTCGAGCAGCGCCGAGAGCTTTTCGGCGGTCAGGTCCTCGTAGTAATCCTTGCCGATCTGGGCCATCGGCGCGTTCGAGCAGGCGCCGAGGCACTCGACCTCTTCCCAGCTGAAATTGCCGTCGGCCGAGACGGTGTGCGGCGCCGGCGCGATCCGCGCCCGGCACACGTCGATCAGCTCACCCGCCCCGCAGATCATGCAGGTGGTGGTGCCGCAGATCTGGATATGTGCAATCCGGCCAACGGGATGCAGCTGGAACATGAAGTAGAATGTAGCGACCTCGAGCACCCGGATGTAGGGCATCCCCAGCAGGTCGGCGCAGGCCTCGATGGCCGGCCGCGAGAGCCAGCCCTCCTGCTCCTGCGCGCGCCACAGGACCGGGATCACCGCCGACTGCTGGCGACCCTCGGGGTACTTGGTCATCTGCGCCTTGGCCCACGCCAGGTTCTCGGGCGTGAAGGCGAACGAGTCCGGCTGGACGAGAGACAGGCGGCGCAGCATCAGGCGAGGCTTCCCAGAACGAGGATGGCGGCAAGGCAGAGCACCACGGCCGGATGCTGCCCGAGGGCGGTCGAGGCCGTGGCGGCCGAAGCGGTGAGGGCGGCGGGGTCGATCACCGGTCCACCTCGCCGAACACGATGTCCATCGTGGCGATGATGGCGGGGACGTCCGAGAGCAGGTGCCCGCCCGCCATCCAGTCCATCGACTGGAGATGCAGGAAGCCCGGCGCGCGCAGCTTGGCGCGATAGGGCTTGTTGGTGCCGTCGCTGACCAGATAGACGCCGAACTCTCCCTTGGGCGCCTCGACCGCGGCATAGACCTCGCCCGCCGGCACCTTGAAGCCCTCGGTGTAGAGCTTGAAGTGGTGGATGAGGCTTTCCATGTCGCGCTTCATGTCAGCGCGGCGCGGCGGGGTCAGCTTGCCGCGCGCGAGCACGTCGCCCGCAGGCTCGGCCCTGAGCTTCGCCACCGCCTGCTGCATGATCTTGCAGGACTGCCGCATCTCCTCGACCCGGCAGAGATAGCGGTCGTAGCAATCGCCGTTGGTGCCGACCGGCACTTCGAACTCGAACTCGTCGTAGCACTCATAAGGCTGGCTGCGGCGCAGGTCCCAGGCGAGGCCCGAGCCGCGCACCATGATCCCCGAATAGCCCCAGTCGAGCGCGTCCTGCTCGGTCACGATGCCGATGTCGACGAGGCGCTGCTTGAAGATGCGGTTCTCGGTCAGCAGCGTGCCGAGGTCGTCGACCAGCCGCGGGAAGCGCTCGCACCACGCCTCGATGTCGTCGAGCAGCGCAGGCGGCAGGTCCTGGTGGACGCCGCCGGGGCGGAAATAGGCCGCGTGCAGCCGCGCGCCCGAGGCACGCTCGTAGAACACCATCAGCTCTTCGCGGGCCTCGAACCCCCAGAGCGGCGGGGTCAGCGCGCCCACGTCCAGCGCCCCGGTGGTCAGGCCGAGCAGGTGGTTGAGGATGCGCCCGATCTCGCAGAACAGCACCCGGATCAGGCTCGCCCGCCGCGGCACCACGGTGCCAGTCAGCCGCTCGATGGCCAGGCACCACGCGTGCTCCTGGTTCATCGGGGCAACGTAGTCGAGCCGGTCCAGATAGGGCAGGTTCTGCAGGTAGGTGCGGCTCTCCATCAGCTTCTCGGTGCCGCGGTGCAGCAGGCCGATATGCGGGTCGGCGCGCTCTACCACTTCGCCGTCCAGCTCGAGCACCATGCGCAGAACGCCATGCGCTGCAGGGTGTTGCGGGCCGAAGTTGATGTTGAAGTTGCGCAGCCGCTGCTCGCCGGTCACGGCATCGACCGAACCGTCGTCATAGTGGTTGTCGCGGAAATCGCCGTCCATCATTTCTTGCCCTCCGCGGTCACGCCGGTCGTGGCCGGGGCCTTCTCGTCGCCGGGCAGGACGTACTTCGCGCCCTCCCACGGCGAGAGGAAGTCGAACTGCCGGTATTCCTGCGTCAGCTTCACCGGCTCATAGACCACGCGCTTCTCGCTGTCGTCCCAGCGCACTTCGACATAGCCGGTGGTGGGGAAGTCCTTGCGCAGCGGGTGACCCTGAAAGCCGTAGTCGGTCAGGATGCGGCGCAGGTCCGGGTGGCCCGAGAAGGCGATCCCGAACATGTCGAATACCTCGCGCTCGAACCAGTTGGCCGAGGGGATCACCGACACGAGCGAGGGCACCAGCTCGTCCTCGCGCACTGCGGCCTTGAGCCGGATGCGCTGGTTGGTGTGCATCGAGAGCAGGTGCCAGACCACGTCGAAGCGCGCCGCCCGGTCGGGATGGTCCACAGCGGTGATGTCGACGAGGGTCGCGAACCGCGCGGCCGGGTTGTCGATCAGCGCCTTGACCAGCCCCACGATGCCCTTGGCATGGATGGTCAGCGTCAGCTCGCCGAAGACCACGTCGGCCGACAGGATCTCGTTGCCATGCCGCGCGGCCAGAAGCTCGCCCAGCTCGGCCAGCGCCTGCGGATCGGGATAGACGGCCATGACTTACCTCACCAGCGTGCCGGTGCGGCGGATGCGCCGCTGGAGTTGCAGGATCCCGTAGAGCAGCGCCTCGGCGGTGGGCGGGCAGCCGGGCACGTAGATGTCCACCGGCACGATCCGGTCGCAGCCGCGCACGACGCTGTAGCTGTAGTGGTAGTAGCCGCCGCCGTTCGCGCAGGACCCCATCGAGATCACATAGCGCGGTTCGGGCATCTGGTCATAGACCTTGCGCAGCGCCGGGGCCATCTTGTTGGTCAGCGTGCCCGCGACGATCATCAGGTCCGACTGCCGGGGCGAGGCGCGCGGCGCGGTCCCGAAGCGCTCGAGGTCGTAGCGCGGCATCGAGGTCTGCATCATCTCGACCGCGCAGCAGGCCAGCCCGAAGGTCATCCAGTGCAGCGAGCCGTTGCGCGCCCAGTTGATGATGTCCTCGGTCGTGGTCAGCAGGAAGCCCTTGTCCTGCAGCTCGCGGTTCAGCTCGGCGGTGGCGAACTCGCGGTCGGCCCCGGCGGTATTGGCACCCGTCATCACGCCCATTCCAAGGCCCCTTTCCGCCATTCATAGGCGAATCCGATGGTCAGCACGCCAAGGAACAGCATCATCGACCAGAAGGCCACGTCCGACAGCGTCGGGAAGCTGACCGCCCACGGGAACAGGAAGGCCACTTCGAGGTCGAAGATGATGAACAGGATCGACACGAGGTAGAAGCGCACGTCGAACTTCATCCGGGCGTCGTCGAAGGCGTTGAAGCCGCACTCGTAGGCCGAGACCTTCTCGGGGTCGGGATTGCGCACCGCGACGATCCAGGCGGCGAGCACGAGGATGATCGCCAGCGCCGAGGCCATCCCCAGAAAGACGAGGATCGGCAGGTATTCGGACAGCAGATAGTCCACGGATGACGCTCCCTGACATCGCGACGGTCACGCCCGTGCGAGTGGCTTGGCTGCGATCGGGTTTAGCTGCGCCGCCGCAAAGGGTCAATGCGATGCGCCGGGGTTTACGGGGGGTCGGCGGCGCCGGTGCGCGGCATTTTCGCCGCACCCATTCAGGACGCAGCCCCGTGCCGCGCGGCGCCCCGCCGCGCTTCTCGGGCAAGGCACGCGCGCCCTGCCCCGTGCGTCAGTCCGTCACGCGAGCCGGCCGTCCATCGTCTCGTCCAGCCACGCCTGCAGTCCGGGCTCGTCCAGCGCCGCGATCTCGCGGGCCGAGGCGGGCTCCTCGAGGTGGACAAGCAGGACATAGTTGCCCGCCCGGTCCTGCCCGGCGATGAACTCGCCATCCTCGCTGCCCGCCCCGTCGATCGAGGGCGTCAGCCCGCGCGCGGCGACGGCGCGCATCACCCGCTCGGCCTGCGCCTCGTAGGCGGGCGAGAAGCGTTCCCACACCTCGGCCGGCGTCTCGCCGTCGAGGCCCCAGGCCCAGCCCGCGCCGTCGTCGGTGCGGGGGAATTGCGGTATCTCGGCGGTCATATCGTGTCCTTTCGGCGTCAGGGCAGCGGGGCGAGAAAGCCCGCGATGCGGTCCACCACGGCGGCCTCGGCCTCGCGGTGGGGGAAATGGCCAAGCCCCGGCATCACGTCAAGCACCCCGTCCGGCCCGGCGATGGCGCGTGCGTGATCGGGGGTGCCGTATTCGTCGGCCGCGCCGTGCAGGGCCAGCACGGGGCACCGCACAGCGGCGCGGCACGGGGCGAGGGTGAACTCGGCGAACGCGGGCGAAAGCCACGTCTCGGTCCAGCTGTCGAGCACCCAGCGCGCCTTGTCGCCGTGGTGCCGCGCCAGCCGGTCAAGCGCGCCCGGCGCCGCGAACCCCGCCTTTGCGGCGCGGATGCCGTCGCGGATGCGGTCGTCGTTGCGATGCTGGGCCGAGATCGAGATGACCGCCACGCAGTCCTCGGGCCAGGCCGCCGCGGCGCAGACCGCCATGCCGCCGCCGACGCTGTGACCCAGCGCGACGAAGCGCCCGATCCCCAGCGCCGCCCGCACTGCCTCGAAGCCCTGCGTCGCCTCGGTGGCGACGAAATCCGGCGCGAGCCGCCCCGTGGCCGGGTCCGAGTCGCCGAAACCGAGCCGGTCATAGGCGATGACGCCCCGCCCTGTGGCCGCCGCCAGCCGACCGGGAAAATCCCGCCACAGGCTGACGCTGCCCAGCGAATCGTGAAACAGGACCAGCGGCGCGCGGTCGCCCTGCCCCGGCCAGAGCGCCGCCGCGATCCGGCCTGCCGGCGTCCCGATCATCCGCCGGTCGGGGGTCATGCCGCCGACTTGCGCTTTCTCGCCGCGGGTTTGGCGGTCGCCACCCGCCGACCCTCGGCCGCCGCCAGCATCGGCGCGAGATAGCGCCCGGTGTGGCTCGCCTCGATCCCCGCGACCTCTTCGGGCGTGCCCTCGGCCACGATCTCGCCGCCGCCGTCGCCCCCCTCGGGGCCGATGTCGATGATCCAGTCGGCGGTCTTGATGACGTCGAGGTTGTGCTCGATCACGACCACCGTATTGCCCTGATCGACGAGGGAGTGCAGCACCTCGAGCAGCTTGCGGGTGTCGTCGAAATGCAGCCCCGTGGTCGGCTCGTCGAGGATATAGAGCGTCTTGCCCGTCGAGGCCCGCGCCAGCTCCTTGGCGAGCTTCACCCGCTGCGCCTCGCCGCCCGAGAGCGTCGTGGCCTGCTGCCCGACCTTGACGTAGCCCAGCCCCACCTCGAGCAGCGCGTCCATCTTGGACCGGATCGAGGGCACCGCCTTGAAGAAGGCCTGCGCGTCCTCGATCGTCATGTCCAGCACGTCGGCGATGGACTTGCCCTTGAACTCCACCTCGAGCGTCTCGCGGTTGTAGCGCTTGCCCTTGCAGGTCTCGCAGGTGACGTAGACGTCGGGCAGGAAGTGCATCTCGATCTTGATGACCCCGTCGCCCTGACAGGCCTCGCAGCGCCCGCCCTTGACGTTGAAGCTGAAGCGCCCGGGCTTGTAGCCGCGCGCCTTCGACTCGGGCAGCCCGGCAAACCAGTCGCGGATATGGGTGTAGGCGCCGGTATAGGTCGCCGGGTTCGACCGCGGGGTGCGGCCGATGGGCCGCTGGTCGATGTCGATGACCTTGTCGAGATGCTCCAGCCCCTTGATCGCCCGCGCGGGCGCCGGGGTCTGGCGGGCCCCGTTCAGCCGCATCGAGGCGGTCTTGAACAGCGTCTCGATGGTCAGCGTGGACTTGCCGCCGCCCGAGACGCCGGTGATGCAGGTGAAGGTGCCGAGCGGGAAGCCCACCGTCACGTCCTTGAGGTTGTTGCCTGTCGCGCCCTCGACCACGACCTTCTTGCCGTTGCCCTTGCGGCGCTCGGCTGGGACCGGGATCTCCCGCGCGCCGGCGAGATACTGGCCGGTCAGGCTTTCGGGGTTGGCCTCGATCTCGGCGGGCGTGCCCTTGGCGACCACCTGCCCGCCATGCGCCCCCGCCCCCGGCCCCATGTCGAACACATAGTCGGCGTGGCGGATCGCATCCTCGTCATGCTCGACCACGATCACCGAGTTGCCCTGATCGCGGAGCCCCTTCAACGCATCGAGCAGCCGGTCGTTGTCGCGCTGGTGCAGGCCGATGCTGGGCTCATCCAGCACATAGAGCACGCCCGTCAGGCCCGAGCCGATCTGGCTTGCCAACCGGATACGCTGGCTTTCGCCGCCCGACAGCGTCCCGGCGGCGCGGGAGAGCGTCAGGTAGTCCAGCCCCACGTTGACGAGGAACCCCAGCCGCTCGCGGATCTCCTTGAGGATGGCGCGGGCGATCTCGTTCTTCTGCGCCGTCAGGCTCTCCGGCGCGGCCTCGACCCAGGCCAGCGCCTCGCGGATCGAGAGGTCGGTGACCTGTCCGATATGCGTGCCCGCGATCTTGACCGCCAGCGCCTCTGGCTTCAGCCGCCAGCCGTTGCAGACATGGCAGGGGCGGTTGTTCTGATAGCGCTCCATCTCCTCGCGCGACCAGGCGCTGTCGGTCTCGCGGTAGCGCCGCTCCATGTTCGGGATCACGCCCTCGAAGGTGCGGCTGACCTCATAGACCCGCCCGGCGTCGTCGAAGCGGAAGCGGATCTCGTCCTTGCCCGAGCCGTGCATGAACAGGTTGCGGGTCTCGTCCGACAGGTCGCGCCACGGCGTCTTGCGGTCGAACCCGTAGTGCTTGGCGAGCGCGTTGATCGTCTGCGTCAGATAGGCCGATTTCGACTTGGCCCACGGCGCGATGGCGCCCTGCGCCACGGACAGGCCGGTGTCGGGGACGATCAGCCGCTCGTCGAAGAAAAGCTCGACCCCCAGACCGTCGCAGGCCGGGCAGGCGCCATAGGGGGCGTTGAAGGAAAACAGCCGCGGCTCGATCTCGGCGATGGTGAAGCCGCTGACCGGGCAGGCGAATTTCTCGCTGAAGGTGATCCGCTCGGGCTCGCCCTCGCCCTCGGCCGGCGCGGTTTCCAGCACCGCGATCCCGTCGGCGAGGTCCAGCGCGGTGCGGAAGCTGTCGGCGAGCCGCGTGGCGATGTCGCCGCGCACCACGATCCGGTCCACGACCACGTCGATGTCGTGGCGCAGCTTCTTGTCCAGCGCCGGCGGCGCGTCGAGTTCGTGGAACGCCCCGTCGATGCGGACCCGCTGGAAGCCCCGCTTGCGCAGGTCCAGCAGCTCCTTCTCATAGGCGCCCTTGCGGTCGCGGATCATCGGGGCGAGCAGATAGGCGCGCGTCCCCTCGGGCATCGCCAGCACCCGGTCGACCATGTCCTGCACCTGCTGCGCCTCGATCGGCAGGCCCGTCGCCGGCGAATAGGGCGTGCCGGCCCGCGCGAACAACAGCCGCAGGTAGTCGTAGATTTCCGTGACCGTGCCGACCGTCGAGCGCGGGTTCTTCGAGGTCGTCTTCTGCTCGATCGAGATCGCCGGCGAGAGGCCCGAGATATGGTCCACGTCCGGCTTGCCCATCATGTCGAGGAACTGCCGCGCATAGGCCGACAGGCTCTCGACATAGCGGCGCTGGCCCTCGGCGTAGATGGTGTCGAAGGCAAGGCTGGACTTGCCCGACCCGCTCAGCCCGGTGATCACCACCAGGCTGTCGCGCGGAATGTCCATGTCCACGCCCTTGAGGTTGTGTTCGCGCGCGCCGCGAACCTCGATGAACTTCTGTTCCATACGGACCTCGATCGGGGACAAGCGCATGAGATAGGCACGGGATGGCGGAACGCAACCCGGGCGGCCAACGCCCAACACCCGGAACATAGCGCGAACTCGGGCGCGGGGAAAGGGTCGCGGGCGGCGGGCGTTCGCAACTGGACTGTCACCGGGGGGTCGTGTTCTTCTGGTCCCACCACCCGCGACAGACCAGCGAAAAAGGGACCCCGATGAAACGCATTCTCCTGGCCTCGGCCGGCTGCCTCGCCCTCAGCGTCGGTGCGGCGCAGGCCGAGTACGTCCTGCACATCCTGCACAGCAACGACTTTCACAGCCGCATCGAGCCGATCAACAAGTACGATTCGACCTGCGACGCCGAGACGCTCGAGAAGAAGGAATGCTTCGGCGGCGTGGCCCGGATGGCCGCGGCCATCGCCGCCAAGCGCGACGAGATCAAGGCGGCAGGCGGCAACGTGATCGTGCTGGACGCGGGCGACCAGTACCAGGGCTCGCTGTTCTACACGACCTACAAGGGCAAGGACACGGTCGAGTTCATGAATGCCATCGGTTACGACGCGATGGCGCTCGGCAACCACGAGTTCGACGACGGCCCCGACGGCGCGCTTATCCTGCTCGACGGGGCGAAGTTCCCGGTGATGTCCGGCAACCTCGACGTGTCGCAGTCGAACCAGCTCAAGGGCAAGCTGCAGGACACGCTGACGCTGGACGTGGGCGGCGAGAAGATCGGGCTGGTCTCGACGCTGGCGATGGACACGCCCGAGACGGCGGCGCCGGGGCCGGCGGTGATCTTCAAGGACGACCTTGAGAGCCTCAAGGGCGACGTGGCCGCGCTGAAGGAGGCGGGGGTCACCAAGGTCATCGCGCTGACCCACGTGGGCTATCACCGCGACCTCGACTATGCGGCGCAGGTGCCGGGGCTCGACGCGGTGATCGGCGGGCACTCGCACACGCTGCTGGGCGACATGGAGGGGGCGGCGGGCGCCTATCCCACCATGGTCAAGGGCGCGGACGGCGCCGAGGTGCCGGTGGCGACCGCCTATGCCTACGGCAAGTACCTGGGCCACCTGACCCTGACCTTCGATGACGCCGGCAAGCTGACCAAGGCCGAGGGCGCGCCGATCCTGCTCGACCAGTCGCTGCCCGAGGACGAGGCCATCGCCGCCCGCGTCAAGGAGATGGCCGGCCCGATCGACGAGCTGCGCCAGCGCCAGGTGGCCGAGATCGCCGCCCCCATCGACGGCGCGCGCGAAAGCTGCCGGGCGAAGGAATGCGAGATGGGCAACGTCGTGGCCGAGGCGATGCTGGCCCGCGTGGCCGGCCAGGGTGTGACCATCGCGATCCAGAACGGCGGCGGCCTGCGCGCCTCGATCGACGCCGGGCCGGTGACGATGGGCGAGGTCTATTCGGTGCTGCCGTTCCAGAACACGCTCGCCACCTTCGAGGCGACGGGCGAGACGCTGGTCAAGGCGCTTGAGAACGGCGCCAGCCAGTATGAAGACGCCGCGGGCCGCTTTGCCCAGGTGGCGGGGCTGAAATACACCCTCGATCCCAAGGCCGAGGTCGGCCACCGCATCAGCGCGGTCGAGGTGAAGTCGGGCGACGGCTGGGCGCCGATCGACCCGGCGGCGACCTATAAGGTGGTGACCAACAACTACGTCCGGGGCGGCGGCGACGGCTACAAGATGTTCGCGGACGCCGCCAACGCCTATGACTTCGGCCCCGATCTGGCCGACGTGCTGGCCGAGTGGCTGGCCCAGCAGGGCGCCGGCTTCAAGCCCGCGGTGGACGGCCGGATCACCGTGAAATGACGCGCGGACGCCCCGCGGACGGCGATCCGCGGGGCGTCCGACTCCGGGCCGGGTGGTTTTGGCCAGAACGACGCGGAGCGGCGCAGCGCGTGGCCGTAAGGCACCGCGCCGTAGTGCCTCCGCGCTCGCATTATCCTCTTATTTCAGATCGCTGTCGCGCCGCCGATGCGGCGTGCATCCGACGCGCTTGCGCCACGACCGGCGCGCTGGTTATGTTTGGTCGAACATAACCGATTCGAGTCGCGCCGATGTCCCGTCTGTCTGTCGCCTTTGCCCTTGCGCTCCTCGCCCTGCCCGCGTCACCCGGCCTTGCCGAGACCCCGCACCCGGCACTCGCGGCCGGTGCGCAGGCGACCAGCGCCGCCATCACCGCGGACATCCTCGCCGGCCTGCCGGTCGAAGAGGTGGACGTGCGCTACGAGACCTCCAAGGGGCCGCGCGCCGAGCATTACAGCGGCCCGCGCCTCTGGGCCGTGCTCGGTCAACTGGGTCTCGCGCCCGCCGACCCCAAGCCCGCCTTGCGGCAGTCGGTGATCGTCACGGGGCGTGACGGCCATGCGGTCGCGTTCTCGATGGGTGAGCTGATGCCGGACTTCGGCAATCGCCCGGTGCTGCTGTCGGTCACGGTCGACGGCCAACCCACGCAGGACGGCGTCCGCGCGGTCTCGCCCGGCGACGGGCGCGGGGCGCGGTATGTCAAGGACGTGGTCTCGGTCGAGATCCGGTGAGGGCGTCAGCCGCCGGTGTGGCTCATGTGGCGGCTCATGGTGCCGGCCACCCCGCGGGAGTAATCGAAGTCGTGCCCCTTGGGCTTGCGGGCGATGGCAGCGCGGATCGCGGCCTTGAGCGGCGCCTCGTCCAGGCTTGCGCGCAGGGGCGCGCGCAGGTCGGCGCGGTCCTCTTGCCCGAGGCACATGAACAGCTCGCCCGTGCAGGTCACCCGCACCCGGTTGCAGCTTTCGCAGAAGTTATGCGTAAGCGGGGTGATGAAGCCGATCTTCGCCCCGGTCTCCTCGACCCGGACATAGCGGGCCGGGCCGCCGGTGCGCTCGGCCAGGGGCGTCAGCGTCAGCCGCTCGGCCAGCCGGGCGCGCAGGTCCGACAGCGCCCAGTACTGGTCAAGCCGCAGCTCATCGCCCATCTCGCCCATCGGCATGACCTCAATGAAGGTCAGGTCATGGCCCTCGGCGGCGCACCAGTCCACCAGCGTGAACAGCTCGTCCTCGTTGAAGCCCTTGAGCGCCACCGTGTTAATCTTGACCCGCAGCCCGGCGTCCTGTGCGGCGCGGATGCCGTCGAGGACCTGCGGCAGCCGCCCCCAGCGGGTGATCGCGGCGAAGCGGTCGGGGTCGAGCGTGTCGAGCGAGACGTTCACCCGCCGCACCCCCAGCGCCGCCAGCGGCGCGGCGAAGCGGGCGAGCTGGCTGCCGTTGGTGGTCAGGGTGAGTTCGTCGAGTCCCTGCCCCAGCCGCCCGGCCATCGCCTCGAAGAACGACAGGATGTTGCGCCGCACCAGCGGCTCGCCGCCGGTGATCCGCAGCTTGCGGACGCCCAGATCGACGAAGGCGCCGCACAGCCGCTCGAGCTCTTCCAGCGTCAGCAGCTCGGCCTTGGGCAGGAACTGCATGTGCTCGGCCATGCAGTAGGTGCAGCGGAAATCGCAGCGGTCGGTGACCGACACCCGCAGATAGGTGATGGGCCGGGCGAAGGGGTCGATCAGCGGGGTGGTTTCGGCCATGCCGCCAACATAGGGCCGTGGCGCCAGCCACACAAGAACGGCGGAAAAACGCCCAGCACACGCGCTGGTGCGTGGACAGGCGCGCGCCCCGCGGCCACGCTGTCGCAATAGCGAGGGTCGCGCGACGGGCGCGGCCCCGACACCGAGGGACGTCCGACCATGACCATCGCCCGCCTTGCCCTGATCCTTCCCGCGCTGGCCCTCGCGGCCTGCCAGACGACCATGACCGACCCGACGCCCACGCCCGCGCCGCGCACCCCCGGCGCGACGGTCGGCGCCACCGCGGTCGATGCCGCCGCCGCGGCCGCCGCCGAGGCGCGCACCGGCACCATTCCCGACACGCTGACGGTGGGCACGCTGCAGCGCCCGGCCGGCTCGCGCAGCGTGGCCCAGCTGGACGCCTCGGCCGCCGAAAAGGCCGCGGCCACCGCGCCCGCCGCCAAAGGCGGGCGGCTGGGGACTACGGTCGCCTCGCTCGGCGATGCGACGCAGGGCGGGTTCTGGATGCGCACACCGCTGGTCAAGGCCGCCGGCAAGGGGCGGATCGTCAACCCGGCCAACGGCAAGTCGGTGAACGTGGACCTGATCCCGCTCGGCGGTCCGGCCTCGGCCGGCAGCCAGGTCTCGCTGCCCGCGCTGACCACGCTGGGGATCGGCCTGACCGACCTGCCGACGGTCGAGGTCTTCAGCGCCTGACGCGCACGGCGGGGGCGGCGGTCAGCCCCACTCGGGGCGCAGCCGCTCGACCCAGTCGCGGCCGGCGTCGCCGCCCCACAATTCCCACGCGATGCGGCCGGTCGAGGGGCTCGCCGCATCGTCCCAGCCGCGCCCGCCGCGCAGATAGGCAAAGCGGGCGAACCAGCCGGCGATCACCCGCATCTCGCGCGCGGAGTGCGGACGGCGGGCCGCCAACGCCTCCGCCCGCGCCAGCCCGACTTCGGTGCCGCCGCGACCGTGCCGGGCGCGCAGGGCGAGGCCCGCGCGGGCGGCGGCGGCCACCGCCTCGGGCGGGACGAAGCCCGCGCCGAGGCCCAGCGCCTCGAGTTCCGCGGCGAGCGCGGCGGGCAGGCGGTCGGCCACCGTCAGGCGAGACCCCGCACGAGGCCGCCTCAGGCCGCCGGCATCCGCGCCTCGACCATGCCCGCGAACCAGCTCGCCCCGAACGGGATCGCATCGTCGTCGAAGTCATAGGCCGGGTGGTGGACCATCGCCGTGTCGCCATTGCCGACGAAGATATACGCCCCCGGCCGCGCCTCGAGCATGTAGCTGAAATCCTCGCCGCCCATCATCGGGGCGACGTCGGTGTCCACGTCGGCCGAGATCATCCGCGCCACCTCGATGGCATGGCCGGTCTCGTCGGGGTGGTTCACCGTCACCGGATAGCCGCGGTTATAGGCGACCTCGGCCACCGCGCCGAACGCCGTCGCCACGCTCGTCGCCACGCGGGTGATCCCCTCCTGCAGCTGGTCGCGGACATGGGGGTCAAGGCTGCGGGCCGTGCCCTTCAGCCGCACCACCTGCGGGATCACGTTGTAGGCGGTCGAGTCGGTCTGCACGACCGTGGCCGACACCACGCCGTTCTTCAGCGGATCGACATTGCGCGAGACGATGGACTGCAGCGCGGTGATGATGTGGGCGCTGACCAGCACCGGGTCGATCCCCTCGTGGGGCTTGGCGGCGTGGCCGCCCTTGCCGGTCACGGTGATCTCGAACTGGTCGGCGGCGGCCATGATGCCGCCCTCGCGGATGGCGAAGGTGCCGACCGGGATGCCTGGCATGTTGTGCATCCCGTAGAACTCCTGGATGCCCCAGCGCTCGGCCAGCCCGTCCTCGATCATCGCCAGCCCGCCGCCGCCGCCCTCTTCGGCGGGCTGGAAGATCACGACCGCGGTGCCGTCGAAGTTGCGCGTCTCGGCCAGGTATTTCGCCGCGCCCAGCAGCATCGCGGTGTGGCCGTCATGGCCGCAGGCGTGCATGACGCCCGGGGTCTTCGAGGCGTAGGCGGCGCCGGTCTGCTCGACAATGGGCAACGCGTCCATGTCGGCGCGCAGTCCGATGACCCGGCCGCTGGTGTCGCTCTTGCCGCGGATCACGCCGACGACGCCGGTGCGGCCGATCCCCTCGACCACCTCATCCACGCCGAACTCGCGCAGCAGCTCGGCCACCCGGCCGGCGGTGCGGTGCACCTCGTAGAGCAGCTCGGGGTTCTCGTGGAACTCGCGCCGCCAGGCGGTGATCTCGGGCAGCATCTCGGCGAAGCGGTTCTTGACGGGCATGGCGTGACTCCTTTTCGGCGCACAGGGTGGCGCGGCGGATCGGCGGGCGCAAGGGTCATGCCGGCGTCGCACCAGCGGTGCACGGCGCTGCGCGAGGCACAGCGGGAGCTGACCATGAGGCGTGCCGTTCCCCTGACCGCGCTGGCGGCGGCGCTCGCCGGGCAGGCGGGCCACCGGCGGGCGGGGGTGGCTGGCGGCGGCGGCGCTGGCCAATATAGGAGGCGCGCTTCTGCTGTGCGGGCTGGGCCTGCTGTCGCTGCCGCGGCTGGTCCCCCGCCCGCCCTAGCCGTGGGTCACCGGCTGGACCAGCACCCGGTGCCCCGGCGCGACCTCGCGGTAGACCGAGCGCGGCGGGACGTGGCCGACCGGGTGGATCGGTGACGGGATCGGCTTGAAGTTCAGGTCCTCGCTGATCTTCTTCTGCCGCGGATCGGCCACCGGGACCGCCGACATGAGCTGGCGGGTGTAGCTGTGCTGCGGGTTCTCGAAGACCTGCCGCCGGGTGCCGATCTCGACGATCCGGCCCAGATACATCACCGCGACATGGTGGCTGACGCGCTCGACCACGGCCATGTCGTGGCTGATGAACAGCATCGAGATGCCCATGTCCTGCTGCAGTTCCATCAGCAGGTTCAGCACCTGCGCCTGCACCGAGACGTCGAGCGCCGACACCGCCTCGTCGGCGATGATCAGCTTGGGGTTCAGCGCGAGGGCCCGGGCGATGGCGATGCGCTGGCGCTGGCCGCCCGACATCTCGTGCGGATAGCGGCGCATGAAGCTGCGCGGCAGCTCCACCCGGTCAAAGAGCCCCGCGATCCGGTCCTGCCGTTCCGACCGCGAGCTGATGCCGAAGTTCAGCATCGGCTCCTCGATCTGGTCGTAGAGCTTCATCTGCGGGTCGAGCGAGGCGAACGGATCCTGGAAGATCATCTGCATGTCCTGCCGCGCCCGCCGCAGCTGCGAGGGGCTGAGCGCCAGAACATCGGTACCGCCGAGATGAACCGACCCCGAGGTCGGCTCGACCAGCCGCAGGATCGAGCGTCCGGCGGTGGACTTGCCGCAGCCCGATTCGCCGACCAGCGACAGCGTCTCGCCGGCGTTGAGCGTGAAGGAGACGTCCTCGACCGCGTGGACCTGCGCCACGGTGCGGCGCAGAAGCCCGCCCTTGACGGCGAAGCGGGTGCAGAGGTCGCGCACCTCCAAGAGCGGCTGCGGGTTCTCGACCACGATCGGGCGCGGCTCGACCACCTGCCCGGCCCGCATCAGCCGCAGCGGGATCGGCGCGTCGGTGCCCGCCATCTCGCCCAGCCGCGGGACGGCGGCGAGTAGCGCCTTGGTGTAATCCTCCTGCGGGGCCTCGAAGATCTGCTCGACCGGCCCCTCCTCGACCTTGTTGCCGCGGAACATCACCACCACGCGGTCGGCCATCTGCGCCACCACCGCCATGTCGTGGGTGATGAACAGCACCGCCATCTGCTTTTCGCGCTTCAGCCGGTTGATGAGGGCCAGGATCTCGGCCTGGATCGTCACGTCGAGCGCGGTCGTCGGCTCGTCGCAGATCAGCAGCCGCGGCTCGCAGGCCATCGCCATGGCGATCACGACGCGCTGGCGCATCCCGCCCGAGAGTTCGTGCGGATACTGGTTCAGCCGCCGCTCGGGCTCGGGGATGCGCACCTCGCGCAGCAGCGCGAGCGCGCGGGCCTTGGCCTGTGCCTTGGTCATCCCCCGATGCACGATCAGCGATTCGCTTAGCTGGTCGCCCACGGTGAAGACCGGGTTGAGCGAGGTCATCGGCTCCTGGAAGATCATCCCGATCTTGTCGCCGCGGATGCGGCGCATGGCGGCGTCGGACTGGCGCGCCAGATCGACGGGCTTCGCCCCGCCCGCGTCGAACAGCATCACCCCGCCGTCGATCCGGCCGCCGCCGTATTCCACCAGCCGCATCAGCGAGAGCGAAGTGACCGACTTGCCCGACCCCGATTCCCCCACCACGCAGACGCATTCGCCGGGGCGGATGTCGAAGCCGATCTCCTCGACCCCGGTCACGCGGCCCTCGCGGGTCTGGAAGCTGACCCTCAGCCCGTCGATCGAGACGAGCGGCGCGTCCTGCGCCGCAGGTCCGGCGCCGTGGCGGTTGCGCGGAGTGTCGAGCATGGCAGTCTCCCTGAGGCGCGGCCTCTGGCGGGCCGTCGAATTGGCGAAAGTTGCCGCCGGCGGTCGGCGTTTGCAAGCCTTGGCGCGCAGGGCCCCCGCCCGGACGTGGGGGCGTGCGGGGCGGCGGGGCGGTGCGGGACGGCGCGCGCCGGCCCCGCCCCCGCCCGCCCTGCCCCGCCCGCGCCGGCCCGATGCCGTGCCGATGGCGACCCCGCGTCGTCCTCACGGGGCCGCGATCTTTGCCCTTGCAATTCGGCCTGAGCGGCGATGAAACTGCGTCCATTCCGCGGGCGCGCCCGCCGAAAGGCAGCGAGACGCGCCGGCCGTCGGACCGGCGCGCCGTCAAAAAAGAGGCCCCGCGGCCCAAACCAACACGGGAGACTTTGCATGAAACTGACCACCCTGATGATGGGCGCCGCAGCGACGATGGCGCTGGCCACCGCCGCCCACGCCGAGCGCGGCGCGGACGGCCAGGTGAACATCCTCTACTCGCAGGCCGTCTCGACCATGAACGGCTACATGTCGGGCGGCACCAAGGACATCGAGGTCGGCTCGATGGTGCTCGAGCCGCTGGCCGGCTTCGACGAGAAGGGCAACATCTTCCCGCGCCTCGCCGCCGAGATCCCCTCGCGCGAGAATGGCGGCATCTCCGAGGACATGACCTCGATCACCTGGAAGATCAAACCGGACCTCAAGTGGTCGGACGGCACCGACTTCACCGCCGAGGACGTCAAGTTCACCGCCGACTACTGCATGCACCCCGAGGGGGGCTGCGCGCAGCTGTCGCGCTATGAGGGCGTCAAGACCGTCGAGGTCGTGGACCCGCTGACCGTCAAGGTCACCTTCGAGGGCCCGCAGCCCAACCCGTTCAGCGCCTTCGTCGGCGCCACCTCGCCGATCCTGCAGAAGGCGCAGTTCCAGAACTGCCTCGGCACCGCTGCCTCGACCTGCACCGAGCAGAACACCAAGCCGATCGGCACCGGCCCGTTCCGCGTCACCGACTTCAAGGTGAACGACGTGGTGATGCTGGAAGCGAACCCCAACTACCGCGACCCCGCCAAGCCCGCGTTCGCGACCGCGATGGTCAAGGGCGGCGGCGACGCCGAGTCGGCCACCCGCGCGGTGATGGAGACGGGCGAGTTCGACTATGCCTGGAACACCCAGGTGAACCCCGAAGTGCAAGAGCAGATGAAGGCCGGCGGCAAGGGCGAGTTCATCGTGGACTTCGGCACCCTGGTCGAGCGGATCGAGCTGAACCAGACCGACCCGTCCTCGGACCTGCCGGCCGACGAGCGCTCGACCACCAAGCACCCGCACCCGTTCCTGAGCGACCCCAAGGTCCGCAAGGCGCTGTCGATGGCGCTTGACCGGCAGGCGCTGGTGGACATCGGCTACGGCGACGCCGGCCGCCCGAGCTGCGACCTCGTGCCCGCGCCCGAGATGTACGCCGCCAAGAACGACAGCTGCTTCAAGCAGGACATCGAGGGCGCCAAGAAGCTGCTCGACGAGGCCGGCTGGGTCCCGGGTGCCGACGGCATCCGCGAGAAGGACGGCAAGAAGATGAAGATCCTGTTCCAGACCTCGGTGAACCCGGTCCGGCAGGAATTCCAGTCGATCATCAAGCAGTGGTGGTCGGAAATTGGGATCGAGACCGAGCTGAAGCAGGTCGACGGTTCGGTGTTCTTCGGCGCCGACGCGGGCTCGCCCGACACGCTGCAGAAGTTCTATGCCGACGTGCAGATGTACGCCAACAACTTCGACGGCACCGACCCGCAGCCCTACCTCGCGCAGTGGACCTGCGAGAAGGCGCCGTCGCCGGCGAACCAGTGGCAGGGCGAGAACTACAACCGCTACTGCGACCCGGCCTATGACGAGAAGGTCAAGCAGATGGTGGTCGAGATCGACCCGGCCAAGCGCGCCCAGCTGGCCAAGGACCTGAACAACATGATCACGGTCGAATCGAACGTGACCCTGCCGCTGATCGACCGCGGCCGGTTCTCGGCCAAGTCGAACACGCTCGGCGGCGTGATCATGAACGTCTGGGACACCGAGATGTGGAACGTCCAGGACTGGACCCGGGTGAAGTAAGCCCATCCCCATCAACCCGGCCGCCCTGCCCCCGAGGCGGGGCGGCCCCTTTCGTTCCGGGGCAGGCTCATGCTGACCTATGCTTTGCGGCGATTGCTGCTCGCGATCCCGACTCTCCTGTTCATTTCGCTGGTGATCTTCCTTCTGCTCGAGCTGTCGCCCGGCGACCCCTTGGGCGACGTTCCCCTGACCGTCCCGCCCGAGGTGAAAGAGCGGATGCGCGAGGCGCTCGGCCTCGGCCAGGCGTGGTACATCCGCTACGTACTGTGGCTGAAGCAGTTCTTCTGGATCGAGCCGATGCACTGGATCGACCAGGCGTTCGGCACCTCGATCGTCGAGGGGCAGCAGCGCATCATCAGCTTCCAGTCGCGCGTGCCGGTGTTTGACGTGATCGCCCAGCGCATCCCGCAGACGCTGATCGTCGTCGGCTTCAGCTATCTCGTGGGCGTGCTGATCGCGATCCCGATCGGAATCATCTCGGCCTACAAGCAGTATTCGTGGTTCGACCAGCTCGGGACGTTCGTCTCGATGGTCGGGTTCTCGATGCCGACCTTCTTCACCGGGGTGGTGCTCATCATCATCTTCGCGGTGAACCTGCAGTGGTTCCCCTCGGTCTATGACACCACGCTGCGGGTGACGGACTGGGCGAGCTTCTGGCAGCAGGTGCGGCAGATGATCATGCCGGTGACGGTGCTGGCGCTCTACAACGCCGCGCAGATCAGCCGCTTCATGCGCGCCTCGATGCTCGACAACCTGCGCCAGGACTATGTCCGCACGGCCCGCGCCAAGGGGCTGTCGGAGAAGACCGTGGTCCTCAAGCACGTGCTGCGCAACAGCCTGATCCCGGTCGTGACCGTGATCGCGCTGGGGCTGCCGGCGGTCTTCGGCGGCGCCATCATCACCGAGCAGGTGTTCCGCGTGAACGGTCTGGGGCAGTTGCTGATCTCGGCCATCCACGCCAACGACATCCCGATGGTGCTGACGCTCACCTTCATCTTTGCCATCCTGATCGTGGTGTTCACGCTGATCGCCGATCTGCTCTATGGCATCCTCGACCCGCGGATCCGCTATGACTGAGCCCACCCCCTCCACCGCCGCCGCCCGCGCGGCCGAGCCCGCCCGCGACCGCGCCGAACTGCTGCGCGAGACCGCGTCCAACGCGGCGGCGCCGGCGGCCTCGACCCTGCCGCCCGACGATCCGGTCAGCGCGACGCCCGCGACTCCGGCGACGCGCAGCCAGTGGCGCGACGTCTGGGCGCAGTTCCGCAGCCACACCGGCGCGATGATCGCGCTGGTGCTGTTCGTGGCGATCCTGCTGTTCGTGCTGGTGGGCCCCTGGATCTGGACCATCGACCCGACTTTCGTGGACATCCGCAACCGCAACACCGGGCCGAGCTGGGCGCACCCGCTGGGCACCGACCAGCTCGGGCGCGACACGCTGTCGCGGCTGATGGCGGGCGGCCAGACCTCGATCGCGGTCGGCATGACGGCGATGGTCATCGCGGTCACGCTCGGCAGTCTGATCGGCATCCTCGCCGGCTACTACCGCCGGCTGGACGCGCCGCTGTCGCGGCTGATCGAGCTGTTTCTCGCGCTGCCGCTGCTGCCATTGCTGCTGCTGATGGTGACGCTGTTCCGCGAGCCGCTGTCGAAGAACCTCGGCACCGGGACCGGGACGTTCCTGCTGATCGTCGTCGCCATCGGCGCGACCTCGTGGATGCAGGCGGCGCGGATCGTGCGCGGCGACGTGCTGGGCCTGAAAGAGCGCGAGTTCATCCTCGCCGCCCGCTCGATCGGCACGCCGAACCGCCGGATGGTGATGCGGCACATCCTGCCCAACGTGCTGTCGCCGATCATGGTCGCGGCCACGCTGGGGATCGCCAGCGCCATCATCACCGAATCGGCGCTGTCCTTCCTCGGGCTCGGCTTCCCGCCGGACTTCCCGACCTGGGGGCGGCTGCTGTTCGACGCGATCCCGCAGATGCAGACCTATCCGATGCGGGTGGTGCTGCCGGGGCTGCTGATCTCGCTGACCGTGCTGACTGTGAACTACATCGGCGACGGCCTGCGCGACGCGATGGACCCGCGGATTCGCGGGCGGTGAGGCCGGACCGGGGCGCTGCCCCGGACCCCGGGATATTTGCGCAAGAGAGAACTCAGGCGGCGCGGGCGATGGTCCGCGCCGTTTCCAGTTCCGCAAGCGGGAGGATCAGCAGCATCTGGCCCTCGACCGCGAGCCGCAGCGGGCCGCTGACCTCGTTCGAGGTGCCGATGCGGCCGCCGGGGGCGAAGCCGATCCCCTCGACCGGCCAGCGCAGCCCTTGGGCCTCGGCCCGCGCCGGGCCCATCGGGAAGAGCGAGAGCCGTGTGCCCGTCGGCAGGTCGGCCGTCACGCGCGCAGGGCAGGCGAGCACGGCGTCCGCCTCGGTCAGCAGGATCGTCGGCGGGCCGACGCGGCGGGCGAGGATGTTCAGCGCCGCCAACGCGTGATCGAGCCGCGGCCCGGCGAAGCCCACAGCGAGGACGAAGGGCGCGGCGATGCGCGCCAAGGCCTTCTCGAAGTCGGTGGTGTCCTGCTCGGGGACGTGGTGCAGCACCGGGGCAAGCCGGGCGCGGGCGTCGTCCGAGAGGCTGTCGAGATCGCCGATCACCGCCCGCGGCACCAGCCCGTGCGCCAGCGCCGCATCGGCCCCGCTGTCAGCGGCCGCCACGACCGGGGCCAGCGCCAAGGCCGCGGCGAGCGCCTGCCGCCCGACCTCGCCACCGCCGATCAGCGTCACCCCCTCGGCCACCGAGAGGGCGGGCGCGTGGCTCATTCGTCGCCCCGGCCGATGCCCGAGAACACCCGCCGGAACGGGATCGCCCAGGCGAAGGCCAGCACGAGGTAGAGCGGTAGCTCCAGCCACGCCGGCGGCCGCCCGCCGAACTGGTCCGAGACCCACGCCAGCAGCCACCACGCGAAGGCGAGGTAGAGCGGCAGCCAGACCAGCAGCAGCACCAGCGACCAGCGTTTGCGTTGCGCGAGGTTCATGGCGACTGCTCCGCCTCGGCCTCGAGCGCCTGTTCGCGCGCCACGTCCCGGCGCCGCAGCCGGTGCGCCGTCCGCGCCGCATGGCCCAGCCGCGCCGCCCAGCGGTCGAAGTTCCGCTCGGCCCCGCCGTCGCGGACCATGCCGAAGTAATAACGCCGCACCGGGTCGATGCCGCAGTAGCCGAACACCTGCCAGCCGATCCGCTGCCCGACCGGGTCGCGCATCAGCCAGCGATAGACGGCGGGCGGCGTGTCCATCGTCACCACCAGATCGGCCGAGCGCCCGCGCAGCAGCGGGTCCTGCAGCAGCGCCCCCTCTTCGACCTGAAAGGCCTTGGTCGGCACCAGCAGCCGGTCCCACAGCCCCTTGGTCCTCGACGGCTCGGCCCCCCACCACAGCGGGAAGCCCAGCACCACGTGATCGGCGCCGAGGATCGCCTGCCAGACGAGATGCAGGTCCGGCTCCCACTCCTGCACGGTCTCGTAGCCCTCGCGCAGGTTGGGATCGAAGTCGAGATCGCGGACGGCGAGCCGCGCGACCGAGGTGCCGGGGGGCAGCGCGGCCTCATAGGCGTCGAGCAGCGCGCCTGTCAGGCGGTTCTCGTCCGGGTGGCCGTCGAGGATCAGGACCCGCATCGGCTCAGTCCGCGAAGGGGTCGGTGACGAGGATGGTGTCGTCGCGCTCGGGGCTGGTCGAGAGCAGCGCAACGGGGCACTGGATCAGCTCTTCGATGCGGCGGACGTACTTGATCGCCGCCGCCGGCAGGTCGGCCCAGCTGCGCGCGCCCTCGGTCGACTGCGACCAGCCTTCGATCTCCTCATAGACCGGCTCGGCGCGGGCCTGCAGCGCGGCGGCGGTGGGCAGGTAGTCGTAGTGCCGCCCGTCCACCGTGTAGCCGGTGCAGATCTTCAGCGTCTCGAACCCGTCGAGCACGTCGAGCTTGGTCAGCGCGATGCCGTTCACGCCCGAGATGGCGCAGGTCTGGCGCACGAGCGCCGCGTCGAACCAGCCGCAGCGGCGCTTGCGGCCGGTGACGGTGCCGAACTCGCGCCCACGCTCGCCCAGGCGCTGGCCAATCTCGTCCTCAAGCTCTGTCGGGAACGGGCCCGAGCCGACACGGGTCGTGTAAGCCTTCACGATTCCCAGCACATAGCCGATCGCGCCGGGCCCCATGCCGGTGCCCGAGGCCGCCATGCCGGACATTGTGGTCGACGAGGTGACGTAAGGGTAGGTGCCGAAGTCGATGTCGAGCAGCGAGCCCTGCGCGCCCTCGAACAGGATGCGTTTGCCCGATTTGCGGGCGTCCGCCATGATCCGCCACACCGGCTGCGCATAGGGCAGCAGCTTCGGCGCGATCTCGAGCAGTTTCGCCTTGAGCTCGGCGCGGTCGATGGGCGTGGCCCCCAGCCCCGCGCGCAGCGCATCGTGGTGCGCGAGCAGCCGGTCGAGGCGGCTGTCGAGCGTCTCTTCGTCGCCCAGATCGGCCACGCGGATGGTGCGGCGGCCGACCTTGTCCTCATAGGCCGGGCCGATGCCGCGGCCGGTGGTGCCGATCTTGGCCGCGCCCGCGGCCTCCTCGCGCAGGCGGTCGAGGTCCTGGTGCAGCGGCAGGATCAGCGGCGTGTTCTCGGCGATGACGAGGTTTTCCGTCGAAATCTGAACGCCTTGGCCGGAGAGCTTGTCGATCTCCGAGAACAGCGCCCAGGGGTCGAGCACGACGCCGTTGCCGATCACGGCAAGCTTGCCCTGCCGCACGATCCCCGAGGGCAGCAGCGACAGCTTGAACACCTGGTTGCCGATGACGAGCGTATGCCCGGCGTTGTGGCCGCCCTGGAACCGGGCGATCACGTCGGCGCGCTCGCTCAGCCAATCGACGATCTTGCCCTTGCCCTCGTCGCCCCACTGGGCGCCGACCACCACCACGTTCGCCATCCGCGAGTCCTTTCGTCCGGTCCGCAGGCGGTATAGCGGCGGCGCCGCCCGCGTGAAAGCAGGGATTCGGCACGGTCGGCACAGGGCGATGCACGATCCGTCCGATGTTCGTGCAAGGTTCATGCAGCGTTCATGCACAGTTCATGCGAACGATCCGGCCTGCGCCGGGCCGTGGGGGACTGGCCGGCCGAGACTGGCCGCGCGCCCCGCCCCGCGCTAGTCTGCGGCGCCGGCCGGGGGCCGTGACCGAGGGACGCTCATGCGGCTGATGATCTCGACCATGCGCGACGAGGCGCCCTTCGTGCTCGAATGGATCGCCTATCACCGGCTGATCGGTTTCACCGCTTTCCTGATCTACTCGAACGACTGCACCGACGGGACCGACGCGATGCTGGACCGGCTGGCGGCGCTGGGGATCGTCACACATGTCCCGAACCCGCGGCAGGGGAAGAAGGCGATCCAGTGGCAGGCGCTGACGCGGGCCAAGGACCACCCGCTGTTCCGCGCCGCCGACTGGGCGATGGTCGCGGACGTGGACGAGTTCCTGGTGATCCACGCGGGCGACGGGCGGCTGGACGACCTCTTCGCGGCCGTGCCCGAGGCCGAGGGGTTCGTGGTCACCTGGCGGATGTTCGGCTCGGGCGGCATCCTGCGCTTCGACCCGGCGCCGGTGACCTCCCAGTTCCGCCGGGCCGCGCCTGACCGGATGATCTGGCCGCTGAGGGCGAGCCAGGTGAAGACGCTGTTCCGCGTCACCCCCGACGTGCGGCGGCTGGGCGTGCACCTGCCGCAGGGCAAGGCGGGGGCGGCGATCGGCGCGGCCTGGGTGGACGGCAACGGCGCGCGGGTGCGGCGGCGGTTCGGGTCGTTCACCATCTCGACCGAGCCGAAATACGCGCTCGCGCAGGTCAACCATTATGCGCTGGGGTCGGCCGAGAGCTTCCTCGTCAAGACCCGCCGCGGCCGGCCGAACCGCAGCGACATGGCCATCGACCTCGCCTATTGGGTCGAGCGCAACTTCAACGCCGTCGAGGACCTCTCGATCCAGCGCCACCTGCCCGGCATCGAGGCGGGGATCGCGGCGCTGCGGGCCGACCCCGAGGTGGCGCGGCTGCACGACGCGGGCATCGCCCACCGCCGCGCCCGGATCGCGGCGCTGTTGCGCGAGCACGAGAGCTTCCTGCTCTACTCGCATCTCGTGCAGGTCCCCGACACCCCGGTGCTGCCGATGGACCAGCAGCTCGCGCTGTGCGAGCTCCGCCGCCACGCCCAGCCGGACGCGAAGGGGCGCGCCGACGAGGGGTGAGGCACGGCGCAGGTCCGGTGCCGCTGTCCCCCGGACAGCCCACCGCCTCTGGAAAGGCCCGCGCCGGACGGCTAAAAGACGCCCGACCGTCGCGCGGCGCCCGCCGCCGACGACCTGCCGCACCCGTCCCCCGTCCGCCGCCACCCCGAGGACCAGATGACCCAGACCCGCCGCCCCGTCGCCTCGCTGTGGATCGGAGAGAAGCTGCACTACCTCAACCAGCTCTGCCTCAAGTCGCATCTCGATCACGGGCATCCGGTCACGCTCTACTGCACCGACGCGGTGGACAATGCCCCCGAGGGGGTGGTGATCCGCCCGGCATCCGAGATCATGGCGCTGGACATGGACCTGGTCGAGGCGACCTCGGCCTCGTTCCTGTCGAACGTCTTCCGCTACAAGATGATCGCGCAGACCGGGGCGCTGTGGATCGACTGCGACGCCTTCTGCCACAAGCCCTTCCCCGACGAGTGGGACTATTTGTTCGCGGGCCACGGGATGCGCGGGGCGCTGAACTGCGGCGTGGTCGGCCTGCCGCAGCAGTGCGAGCTGATGGACCGGCTGATCGACTATTACGACAACCTGCCCGACTATCCCGCCTGGTGGAGCCGCAAGCAGCGCCGGCAGATGGACAAGCTGACCGAAAAGGGCGGGCTCACCCACGCCGCGGCGATCTACAAGACCGAGCGGACGGCGTTCGGGCCGCAGGCGTTCACCTGGTTCGCGCAGCAGACCGGGGACATCGCGCGGGCGATGACGCCGGACGTGCTCTACCCGGTGCCGTTCCAGCTGAATGACGTGTTCTTCGACCCCTACGGCCGGGTCGAGGGGCATTTCACCGACCAGACGGTGTCGGTGCATCTCTACACCAACGGGACCAAGCCCTATTGGCGCAAGAACCCGCCGCTGGCGAACAGCTACGCGGCGCGGATGTGCGAGCAGGTGGGGATCGACCCGGCCGGCGCGCTGGAGGCGTGAGCGGGATGGCGGACGCGGGCACCGAACGGGACGCCGTGACGGCGCTGCAGGACAAGCTCGACAAGCTGCGCCGGCGGCAGAAGCGCAACGAGCGGGCGGCCTGGGCCTCGGGGTTTTTGACCGCGGTGGCGGGGATGCTGAAGCCGGGCGACCTTGCCATCGACTGCGGGGCCAACGCGGGCGACATCTCGGCCCGGCTGCTCGAGCGGGGGGCCGAGGTGATCGCGTTCGATCCCGAGCCTTGGGCGGTAGCCCAGCTCGAGCGCCGCTTTGCCAAAGAGCCGCGGTTCAGGCTGGTCAACGCGGCCGTGGGTACATCGGCGGGCGAGGTCAGGCTGATGCGCGCCAGCAACTTCGCCGCGAACGAGGCGCAGGGCTCGGTCAAGAGCACGGTGGTCAGCGGCGGGCGGATGATCGACGAGGCCGAGGGCCAGACGATCCCGGTGCCGCAGATCGATTTCAACGACTTCCTGCGCCAAGAGATCGCGGCGCGCGGCGAGATCGCCTTTCTCAAGATGGACATCGAGGGCGCCGAGCTGGACCTGATCCCGGCAATCGACGCGGCCGGGCTCTTCGCCTCGATCCGCTGCACCGTGGTCGAGACCCACGAGCGCAAGTTCCGCGACCGGCGCGAGGACTTTGCCCGGATGCGGGCCGAGATCGCGGCGCGCCATAGCCCGAGCCACGTCAATCTGGACTGGATTTGAAGATGGCCGAGGCATCGGAGCCGGTGTGCTGACCGTCAAACCCACCTCCCCCCACGGCACCATCCTCGCCGTGTCGATGATGAAGGACGAGGCGCCCTATCTGCTCGAGTGGGTGGCCCATCACCTGGCCGTCGGGTTCACCGATCTTCTCGTCTACACCAACGACTGCACCGACGGGACCGTCGAGATGCTGCAGCGGCTCGAGGCGCTGGGGCTGGCCCATCACCGCGAGAACGCCATCCCCGAGGGGGTCAAGCCGCAGCCCTCGGCGCTGAACTATGCGCAGGATGAGCCGCTGGTGGCGGCGGCGGACTGGGTGATGGTGTTCGACGCCGACGAATTCCTGTCGGTGAACCACCCCTCGGGGACCGTCTCGGGGATGCTCGACGACGCCGTGGCCAACGGCGCCAACGGGATCGTCGTGACCTGGCGCATCTTCGGCTCGAACGGGGTCACGGACTGGTCGCGGGCGCCTGTGACCGAGCAGTACACGCGCGCCGCGCCGCCGCTCTGGAACAAGGGCTGGGGGGTCAAGACGCTGTTCCGCTTCGACCCCGAGTACTGGAAGCTTGGCATCCACCGGCCCTCGATCCGCAACAAGCACCTCGAGGACGGGTTCCCGGACACGGTGCGCTGGCTCAACGGCTCGGGCCAGCCGATGGAGGATTACTTCAAGTTCCGCGGCTGGCGGTCGATCCGGCGGACGCTGGGCTATGACTGGGCACAGATGAACCATTATGCGGTCAAGTCGATCGACGCCTATGCGATCCGGCGGTTGCGCGGCAATGTGAACAACAAGAAGGACAAGTACAACGCCGACTACTGGTCGCTGCAGGACCGCAACGAGGTCGAGGATCGCCGCATCCTGCGCCATGCCCCCGAGCGGGCGCGGATCATGGCGGCGCTGCTGACCGACTCCGAGCTTTCGCGGCTGCACGAGGCGGCGCTGGCCCGCGTCGAGGCGCGACTGGGCGAGCTGCGCGAGACGGCGGCCTATCAGGGGCTCAGGGCCTCGCTGATCGAGGCCGGGCGGGTGCCGATCACGGATGTGGAGGCCAAGCCCCCGCAGGCCCGCGACCCGGCCAAGATCGCCGCGATGATGAGCCGGGTCGAGCGGCGCACCGCCGACGAGGTGGCCGCGCGCCGGGCCGAGGCCGGCGACAGGGCGGCCGCGCCCGCCCCCGCCGCGGACGCCTATCTGGCCGGGACCGCGGCGCCCTCGCCCGAGGGCTCGGTTGAGTGGGTGGCGAACCAGGAGATCCTGTTGCCCGCCGACCCGCAGGTGTTCTCGGGCGAGGCGGTGATGGCGATCCTCGCGGGCAAGTTCGACCGCCGCGCGGCGCGCAACATCGTGGCACAGATCGGCGGGGCGGCGCGGCTGCTGGACCTCGGCGCGGGGGTGGGGCTGCCGGTGCTCAAGGCGCTGAAGGCCGACCCGGCGCTGGTGGCGATGAGCCACGAGACGCGCGCGGGTGTGGCGGCGTCGGCGCAGGCGATCCAGCGCCGCAACGGGCTGGACGACACGGCGCGGCTGCGGATGGTCTCGGGGCCGTTGCAGCTGCCGGGCGAGACGGGGGCGGCGGCGGGCGGGCTCGCGGCCTATCTGCGCGACTTCCGGCCCGACGCGCTGCGGGTCTCGCCCGCCGCCGGGGTGACGCCGGCGATGCTGGCGGCGGCGCCGCTCGAGACGGTGCGGCGGATCGTCCTGCCGTTCGAGAGCGCCGCCGACCGCGATCGGATGCGGGTGGAGTATGGCCCGGCGCTCGCCGCCGTGGGGTTCGAGGAGGAGGTGGCGCAGGCCGAGGGCGGATCGCTCGTCTGGCGCCGGCGCTGAGGCGGTTGGCCGCCGCGTGGGCGGCTGGCGTCGTCGTGCCTCCGGCGGGGATATTTTTGTCAAGAAGAAGCGCGGCGGCGTGCGGGCGCGGGGACGGCGGTGGCGGGGCCGGGCGGGCGGCGGGGGCTGGAACATGCCCTTGAAGCGTTCGTCCAGGAGCACCGTATAGTCGGTGCTGTCGAACACCCGCAGGTTGCCGACGCTGAACTTGCTGGCCGCGGTCAGGCGGTTGCCGGCGGCGTCGAAGCTCAGCTCGATCTGCACCCGGTCGTCGCAATAGGCCTTGAAGGCCCCCTCCCGGTCCGCGGCGAGGCGCGGCAGGGTGCGATCCGTCCCGTACAGACGCTGAGGCGCAGCATGGTGGTGCTGGTGCTGATGTGCACGGGCGAGGCGCTGGCCCGGGGACAGCCGGCGTTGACCGTGACTTCGGCGGCGAAGGCCTTAGGCCCGACGAGGTTCACCGCGGGATCGAGCGGGCACTACGCCTCGCGCCCCCCGGCCTTCCCCTCGGGCCTGACCACCTGCCCCGCCACCGCGGCCGGGTCGCCGACCTCGCGCAGCTCGACCCACGACAGCCCGAGGTTCAGCCGCACCACGCCCGCGCCGCAGTCGGTCAGCGCGGGGGGCGCGGGCCAGGCGGTCAGGTCGTAGATCTGGCCCGGGCGCCAGGTCTCGATCACCGTCACACCGCCGTAGCCAATGGTGAAGCGGACGTTGCCGGGGCCCGGCGAGATGAGGTTGACGCCGGTGCCGACGAACACCTCGTCGTCGCCCGAGCCCAGCACCACGCGGTTGCGGCCCGGACCGGTGTCGATGCGCGAGCTGCCGTCGCCGTCGGTGATCAGGTCGTTGCCGTGGCCGCCGAAGATCGTGTTGCGCCCGCGCCGCCCGTGGATCACGTCGTCGCCGGTCCCGCCGTCGAGCGTGTCCGCCCCCGGCCCGCCCATCAGGGTGTCCGACCCCGCCCCGCCGTAGAAGCGGTGGTGGCTCGAGGGCAGCGTGGCGATCGCCTTGAGCAGGTCGTTGCCCGCCCCGCCATGGAAGGTCGCGCCGCCGTATTTCGGCCCCAGCATGATGTCGTCGCCGTCCGAGCCGGTCACGTCCACTTCGACCCGCTCCGAGGTCTCGAAGTGGATCGGGCTTTCGGGGTGGGCGACGATGCGCAGCACCTTGCCCTCGGTCAGGTCGGTTTCCTTGCGGGTCAGCACCGTGGCGATGCGGATGCGCTCGACATAGGGCGGGCAGTGCAGGACGTAGTCGTCCGGCCCGGCCATGAACCACAGCGTGTCCATCCCGCCCTCACGGGTCTCGCGGATGCGCTCGGCGGCCGGGCCGTAGGCCCAGTAGTCGGTGTCGCCGCGCCCGCCGGCCATCACCACGCTGCCGTCCACGGCCATCATCGCGTTGACCCCGCGGGCCGGGTTCTCGAACCCGCGCAGGTCCAGCCCGAGGTCGAGCGCGCCCGCCACCAGCTCGGCGCGCAGCGTGTCGACCGGCGCGGTGGCGGCGATGTTGGTCGTCTCGCCGGGGTCGGCGGCGAGGTCGTAAACGTGCTCCTCTCCGTTCGGGTAGCGGAAATAGCGCAGATGCGTCAGCCCCTCGGTCGAGGGGCGCACCGACAGTGTGCCGAAGACGCTGGTGACGGGGGATTTCGTCCGGTCATACGTCCCGAACACCGGGTCGATCAGCGGCAGCAGGCTCTGCCCCGAGGTCCAGTCGGGGCGCGGAGGCAGCCCCGCGAGCTGCATCAGCGTCTTGGGCAGGTTGTGCAGCGAGACCGGCAGGTCGACCGTGCGCCCCTCCAACTCCGCGTGCCAGATCGCCAGCGGGACGTGGGCCGCGCTGTCCCACTGGCTCATCTTGTGGAAGCTGTCGTGGGTGCCGAGGTTGAAGCCGTTGTCCGAGAGGAACACCACCGTTGTGTCGCGGCCGAGCGGCGAGGCCTCGAGCGCGCGCATGAAGCGGCCGATCTCGTGGTCGGCGTGGCTGGTGGCGGCGAAATAGGCGCGCACCACCTGCCGCCAGGCCTCGTCGCCGGATTTCTCCGGCGTCCAGCGGCCGTTGGCGATATAGGCGGCCTCATAGACGGCAAACCCGGGCTGGGGGCCGAAGTAGTCCTCGGGCGCGGCCGAGGACGGCCAGACGATCGCCGCCGGGTCATACTGGGCGTAGAAGCGGTCGGGCGATTCCAGATTGTAATGCGGGTGCTTGAAGCCGAGCTGGATCAGGTTGCGCCGCGACGGGTCGGCGCGGTCGAGGAAGCGGATGGCGTTCTCGGCCACCGTCCAGTCGTAGAAGCGGTCGTCCTGCGCCCCGTCGTCGTCGGGGTGGTTGACGCCGCGGATGCCGGGGCCGCGGTCGAGGTATTCCTTGACCCGCAGCCGGTTCGAGTCGTCGGCCGCAGGCAGGTCCTCGTGAAACAGCATCCGCCGGTAGGGTTCGGGCATCGGCTTGTAGTTGGCGTCCACCTTGCCGGTGGTGAAATTGTGCCAGCCCGCCCGGCGCAGGTCGTGCGCCCAGGCCTTTTCGGGGCGCATCACGTCGCGCCAGAAGCGGTTGAGGTCCACCAGCCCGCTGCGGAACGGCGAGATCCCGGTGGCGATCTCGGCCCGGCAGGGGGCGCAGAGCGGCACGGTCGCGTAGGCGTTCGAAAAGCGCACCGCGCGGGTCATCATCGCGTCGAGGTTCGGCGTCTCGATGCGCAGCCCGAAGGCCTCGCGCCACGTCCAGACGTCGATCATGTCGTCGACCCAGATGACGCAGAGGTTCCCCTCGGCGAGCCGCTCGGGCCGGAACGCCATCAGAGGCCCCAGCGGAAATGCGCGGCGAGCGCGGCGAGCGCCGGGCCGGTCTCGTCCGACAGGGCCTGCTGGCCGGGCAGGACGATGACCTCGCGGATGAGGCTGGCGCCGAGGGTCTTGGCCAGCCCGCGGCGCTGGCTGCGGCAGCCGATGAAGAGATCGGCGCGGGCGGGCAGCGGGTCCATCTCGGCCGGCGCGCGCATCACGCTGCCGCCGTCCTGCCAGAGCGAGAGGCCCGAGGGCCCGGCGCTGACGACCAGCATCCGCGCGGTGGCGCCGTCGCGGCGGGCGTCGGGGACGGTCAGCACCGCCTGCTCGGCGGTGTCCTTGAGGGTGAAGCCGTCCTCGCCGTGCGAGAGGAAGAGATAGGCCCCGCCCGCCGCGCTGGGGTTGAGGCAGAGGAGCGTGCGCGCGGGCTCGGTCCGGTGCGGGTGCCACACCACCGCGAGCGTGATGGCGCGGCCGGGGGCGAGGTCGGTCAGGACCATCCCGCCGTGCAGCCCGGTGCGGCAGACGAGGCCCGCCTGCCCCTCGGCCTCGGCGACGATCACCTGCCCCTGCGCGGGGTCGGTCGGAACCGCGCGCCGGTCGTCGCCCGCCGACCAGCCCTCGGGGGCGCCGTCGGGGGCGCGCGGGAAGTCCTCGGGGCGGCCGCGAAGCCAGACGCCGCCGGAGGCCCGGACCAGCGCCGCCACGGCGGCGGCGGGGGCGTCGGCGAGGATCGCCTCGGGCAGGTCGCGGTCGATCTGGATCGGGGCGGGATCAGTCATGGCGCGCCCCCCGGCCGGGGTGGACCGGCAGCACGCAGGGCAGCGCCCAGCGGTGCAGCGTGCCGCCATCCGCGGCGGCGAGTTCCCAGCCGTCGCGCACCGCCTGGCCCGCGTCCGCATCGGGCGCGCCCCAGCCATAGGCGACGCTGACCGCCTCGCCCTCGGGCGCGCGGTCGAGGTGCAGGCGTACGGTCTGCGGGTCGGCGGGGTCGATCGAGACGCCGGTGATCCGCGCCCCGTTCGTGGCACCGCGCAGGGTGAAGCCGACCGGATGCCCGCCCCCCGGCGCCTCGGCCGCATCGAGCACCAGCGGCGCCAGCGCCTGCGCGATCATGCGGATCACCGGCCCGCCGTCGCCGCCCTCCGCGTCGGCCTCGATCTCGGCGAGGTGGAAGATCGGGCAGCGCCAGCCGTCCGTCAGCGGGTCCGGCTCACGCGGGCGGGGGGTGGCGGCGGTGACGGCGGCGGCGGTCATCTCGGCCATGCGCCGGCGGGCGGCTGGGGTCGGGCGGTCGTAGGCGTCGGTCTCGAACATGTAGCCCGGGGCCGAGGTGATCAGCCGGTGGTCGCCGTGGTTCCAGGCGAGTTCCCACTGGCCCGCGACCTGCGCCTCGGTGGCGCGGCCGGGGGCGCCGGCGTCAAGGCGGGTGACGAAGAGCGGCCGGTCATAGCCCTGCGCGGCCAGCCCCGCCTCGATCCGCGCCATCAGGGCGATCATCGCGTCGCGGTAGGCGGTGGCGCTGCCCGACAGCTCCTCGAGCGCGAAGTCGAGCGCGACGCAGAAGATCCGCGGCTCCTTGCCCAGCGCGGTGGCGGCGCGGCGCAGGTTGGCGGCGGCGATCATCAGGTTGTCGAAGGCGGGCCCCTGGGCGAGTTCCGCGGCGCTGGCGGCGCGGTCGGTCTCGGCCCGGGCGACGAAGAGCGGCAGGGGGCCGTGCGTCTCGATCTGCCAGCCGAGGCAGGCGTCGGCGACCAGCGCCTCGTGCGTCACCTCGCGCAGCTGGTCGAGCCCGTCGGTTTCGGCGGCGGCATCGACGCCGGACTGGCCGACCGCGCCGATGTCGTCGTCGGCCCCGAGGACGTGGAAGGGAAAGCCGGGCCGCTCGGCCGAGGCCAGCGCCGCCCGCGCCCCGCCGAGGCCGAGGATGCCCATGAGCGGGCCGGGCGCGTCGGCGATGATCCCGCCGGTGCTGCCGCCCTCGGCCCGGGGCAGGCGCTTGCGGAAGCCGCGCGCCCCCTGCCGGCCGGGCAGCCGGGCGGAGAAGCGCAGCCACTCGCCCTCGATGCGGATGTCCCAGGCGTCCACCGCCTCGAGCGCCGCCTCGGCCGCGGCGAGGTCGCCCGCGCTGGCGGGCGCG
>NZ_JBHMQU010000015.1:99563-136637 GCF_042435015.1 Paracoccus panacisoli
GCCGCCTCGGCCGCGGCGAGGTCGCCCGCGCCGGCGGGCGCGGCCGCCGCACCGGCCGCCACGGGGGCGGCGCCGAGGCGCTGGCGGATGTCCTCGATCACCCGGTCCGACAGGCGCAGCGTGACCCCGGTCGCATCATAGCGGATCAGGTCGCCGTTCCGCGCCCGCACCAGCACCCCCTGGCGGACGGGAAAGCCGGGATGATCGCTGGTGCTGCTCAAGGGGTCGTCCTTTCCGGCCTGCGCGGGGGTGGCGGGGGTCTCTGGTTCGCGCGGCACAGTAGGGATAAACGCCGGCTGATGCCAGCCGCGGCGTGGTGGCGGGCGCGGTTGCGGCGGCGAGGGGGCGGCGGCCGGGTGGGCAGCGGAAAGGACGGACGGGATGGCTAATCAGGACTGGATCGTCACCGATGCGCGCCGGGCGGGCGAGAGCGGGCTCATCGCCTGGCCGCAGCTGCGCAACGGGGCGCGGCTCGAGCACGCGCAGGCGGCGTTCGAGCGTTTCGGCCAGCATCCGGGCGGCCGGCTCATGCCGCTCGGGGCCTACAGCTATTCGCACTCGTGGTTCCCCTGCACCCGGATCGGCCGCTATTGCTCGATCGCCGAGAACGTCCGGGTAATGGGCGACAATCATCCGCACGACTGGGTTTCGACCAGCCCGCGGTTCTATGCCCCCCGGACGCGCGCCCGCTGCCGGATGCCCGAACCGCAGGCGCCGCTGCGCTTTGCCGGGCGGGGGTCGGCGCCGGTCACCATCGGCCATGACGTCTGGATCGGGCAGGACGTGCTCATGAAGGGCGGCATCCATGTTGGCGACGGGGCGGTGATCGCCGCGGGTGCGGTCGTGACCCGCGACGTGCCGCCCTATGCCATCGTCGGCGGCGTCCCGGCGCGGGTGATCCGGCCCCGCCTCGACCCCGAGGTGAGCCGCCGCCTCGCCGCGCTGGCCTGGTGGGAGGCCGAGCACGCCTCGATCATCGACCTGCCCTTCGACCGGCCCGAGGCGTTCGTCGCCGAGGCCGAGGCCGCCCGGGCGGGCTGGCAGACGAAGCCCTACGATTATCGCCCTTTGGCGCGGCACCTGAAGGACGGCACCATCACGGGAGTTGACGCAGCCGGGGCCTGACGGGATACCGCGCGGGGTCGCCTCCCGCGCCGCTGCCCCGATCCCCCGCGCACCCGCGCCCACGCCCAACTCCGCCGCGCCTCTCGAGGACCGCCCATGACCGCCCCGCCCCCCATCCCCCGGCGCCTGTCCCACATCTGGATCGGCCCCCGCCCCGCCCCGCGGCGCTGGATGGAGAGCTGGCCCGCCGCCCACCCCGACTGGAGCTACACGGTCTTCGGCAACGACACGCTGACCGGCCATCCGTTCCGGCTGCGTGCGCTGATCAACGAATACGCGTGGCGCGGGGCCTGGGCGGGGGTGCAGGACATGATGCGCTATGAGCTGCTCTATCGCTACGGCGGGTTCATGGCCGATGCCGACGCGATCTGCCTGCACCCGGTGGATGAGCTGCTCGACGGCGCCCGCGCCTACACCGTCCACGACCGCCCCGAGAGCGACCCGTGGCGCGGCGTCTGCCCGATCCTCGCCTGCGAGCCGGGCAACCCTTTCGTCGGCGCGGTGATCGACCGGCTGGCGACGCTCGCCCCGTGGGAGCTGAGGAAGCCCGAGGCCTCGACCGGGAACCGCTTTCTGTGGGGGATGATCCGCGAACTGGCGCCGGGCGACGACGCGCTGCGGATCTGGCCGGTGCATTACTTCGTGCCGTGGCAGAAGAGCGCGCCGGACCAGTGGTATGACGGCCCCGACCGGGTCTATGCCGAGCAGAAATGGGGCACCTCGATGTGGGCCTATAACCGCGAGGGCGGGCCGTCGGACGAGGTGCTGTCGGCCGACGAGATCGAGGCCCGGCGGGCGGCGATCCTCGAGCGGCTGGCGGGCGCAGGCGGCGAGACCGCCCCGCCCCGTCCCGAGCGCGACAGCGCCCGGCGCGAGGCGGCCGAGGCCGCCGCGGCGACCGCGCAGAAGACGCTCGACGGTCCCGAGGTCACTGCGGATTTCCAGGCCCTCGGCGAGGCGCTGGCGGCGGCGATGGCGACCGAGGGTCTGCCGGCGCGGTTCCAGGGGGTGCATTTCTATCGCCACCTGCAGAACCACCCGCTGGCCGAAAGCAAGCTCAGGACCGCCAACCGCGGGCTGCGGGCGGCGTTGCTGGGCTGGCTCGCCTCGGCGCGGCGCGCGCTGGTGGTGGGGCACGACACCGGCCACCTGATCGCGGCCGCGCTGCGGATGAACCCGGCGCTGCGGATCGCCTCGGTCGATGCGGGCGGCTGGGCGCAGCCCAAGGACCCCGACCCGCCCCGCCGGGCCGCCTATGTCGGCGCCGCCGCCGACTGGCTGACCGCACGGTTCCCCGACCGCGTGCTGGCCGCCGCCGGGGACGAGCGCGCCTTCCTCGCCCGCCCCGACACCCGCGCCGCCGCGGGGGACGAGGGGTTCGACCTGGTGCTCTTCACCGACACCGACCTGTCGGCGCTTGGCACGCTGATCGCGGCGCGGCCGCTGATGGCCGAGGACGCGGTGGTGGTCGCGGCCTCGCCCGGGGGCGGGGCGGCCGGGTTCAACGACCGGCTGCGGGTGCAGGGGCTGGCTCACCGCCCGCTGGCGCGGCGCGAGGACGGCGGCCGGCTCGGCTCGCTCGTCGCATTCCGGCTGACCGACCGGCCCGAGCCGGCATGGTTGCACCCTGCCCCTGCGGCTGGCTAAAAGGCTGCGGTGCAACGAGGACTGTGGCGTGATGAGCGGACCCAAGGCCCCCCTGGCCGCCCTGACCATGGTCCATGAGGAGGATTTCTTCCTTGAGCGCTGGATCGCGCATTGGCGGCGCTGGCTGCCGGACGAGCACATCTATGTGCTGAACCACGGCGGCAACGCCGACGTGGCGCGCATGGCGGCGGGCTGCAACGTCATCCGCCTGCCCTATGACGCGCTGCGGAAATCGGTGAACCAGCGGCGCTGGCAGATCCTGTCGCTCCACGGCTCGGCGCTGACGCAGTTCTTCGACTGGGTGGCGGTCAACGACGTGGACGAGTTCGTCGTCCTCGACCCCGCGGCGGGCGACGACCTGCCGGGGTATCTGGCCCAGATCACCGCGCGGCGCCGGGTGCCGCCGGCGCTGACCTGCTTTGCCGTCGAGATGGTGCATATCCCCGAGATCGAGCCCGAGCCGCTGGTCCCCGGCCGGCCCATCGTCGGGCCGCGGCGCTGCTATCGGCTGAACTCGAACTACGCGAAGCCCTGCCTGATCTCGCGCCCGACCGAGTTCAAGGCCGGCGGCCACGGCGCCAACCACGCCGAGATCACGCTCGACCCCAACCTCTACAACTTCCATCTGCGCTTCATCGACTGGGATTACTCGATGGGACGGTTCCGCAAGAGCCTCGCCCGAAGGCTCGAGGGCAAGACGCCCGAGGAGCAGGCGGCCATGACGAAGGGCAACTGGGGCTGGAACTCGGTCGAGGGGACGTTCCGGGCGCTCGCCGCCACGCGCCCGCAGGGCGAGACGATCGACCACCCCGAGTTCCGCCGCGCCATGGTCGAGACGCCGATCCTGCGCCCGCCCTTCACGCTGATGGGCGGCGGGCGGCCGGGCGGGACGTGGCGGCTGCCTGAACGCTTCAACGGGGTGTTCTGATGGGCGCGCCAAGCCAGTCGCCGAGCCTGACGCTGTTCTTCGTCGTCGAGCCGCCGAGCTATCAGTATCTCGCCTGCTATCTTGCCGCGTCGATCAGGGCCCATCTGCCACCCGACGTCCGGATGGTCGGCTACTGCCCCTCCGAGCGGCAGGCCGAGCTGGACCCGGCGGCGGTCGAGACGCTGCGGCGGATGAACTGCCCGGTGCGGTTCTTTGCGACCGCGGGGCGGTTCGACACGCCCTATCCGCATGGCAACAAGATTCTGGCCTGTCTCGAGCCACGGGACACCGAGTTTTCGGGCTTCGTCGATTCCGACGTGCTGATGATCCGCGACAACCGCGTCGAGGCGCTGGTCGCGGCGGGCCATGTGTCGGCCTCGGCGGCGGCCTCGCTCCGCTGGGCCGACCAGTCGTTGTGGAGCAGGCTATACGGCGCCTTCGGGCTGTCGCTGCCCGCCGAGCGCATCCGGCTGATGCGCGACAAGCGGCAGGAGGTCATCCCCTACTACAGTTCGGGCTTCGTGCTGTTCCCCGAACGGCATCGGGCCGACACGGGGCAAAGCTTCCCCGAAATCTGGTACGAGACCGCCCGCCGCATCGACGCGATGAACGACCTGCCCCATCGCCGGCCGTATCTGGACCAGATGAGCCTGCCCATCGCCATCACCCGGGCCGGCCTGCGCTGGAACGAGCTGCCGGAGGCGCAGCATTATATCCTCGGGGGCTCGATCCGCGGCAAGCCGCTGCCGGACGAGCCGCCGATCTACACCGTCCACTACCGAAAGTGGGATGTCCTGAAAGAGGCCGGGCTGTCCGAGCTGGGGTACGACACCCTGCGCCAGCAGGTCGGCACCTCGCGGGTGAAGTGGATCTTCCGCCAGCGATTGCCGCCCGGCATGTCGCCAGCCAAGGCAGCGCCCGACGAGAGTGGCGCTGCGGCGCCCGCCACGGTTCAGCCCGCCCCCGCACCCGCAGCCCCCCGCCGGCAATCCCCTGACCCCTCACGCGCCCGGCTCGCCTGCGTCACCATGGTCCGTGGCGACCATGTCTTTCTGCAGCGCTGGGTCGATTACTACGCGCCGCTCGCGGGGCGCGAAAACCTCTATGTCCTGCGGCATGGCGAGGATGCGGGGATCGACCGGATCGCGGCGGGGACGAACATCGTGCCGCTGCCGCGCGGCGACGACCTCTCGGGTTTCGACCGGCGGCGCTGGGCGGCGCTGTCGGATTTCGCCAGCGGCCTCACGCTCTACTACAACTGGGTGCTCTGCAACGACGTGGACGAGCTGGTCGCGCCCGATCCCGCGACCGGGCTCAACCTGACCGCCTATCTCGACGGGCTGTTCGCGCGCGGGCTCGCGGCGCCGGTGATCTCGCCCTTCGCGGTCGAGATCGTCCACACCCCCGCGACCGAGCCCGAGCCGATCGCCGCCGACCGCCCGATCCTGTCGGTGCGGCGCAACTTCCGCATCAACTCGAACTACGCCAAGCCGTGTCTGATCCGGCGCCGGATCAAGTTCTCGGTGGGCGGGCACGGGTCGAACGTCGCCGACGTGCGGCTCGACCCGCAGCTCTGGCTCTTTCACCTGCGCTACATGGACGACGCGATCTCGACCGCCCGGCTCAGGGACCGGCAGGCGTTCATCGCCGGAAAGACCGGCGCCCCGGCGGGCGCCTCGTCCAGCACCTGGGCACAGGGCACCGCGGGGTTCGAGCGGCTGCGCGCCATGACCCCCGAGGCCGAGCGGGCCGAGTTTCCCGAGGTGGTCGAGCGGATGCAGGCGGGGCGGCAGCAGGCGGCCTCGACCGGAAACTGGTTCTTCGGCCCGGTCAAGTCGCGCGGCCTCTACCGCCTGCCCGACCGCTTCGCCACGCTGTTCTAGGGGACGAAGACCACGGTGCCGCCGGGCGCGTAGCTGTGCTCGGTCAGCGGGGCCGAGGTGTTCACCGTCTCGACCCGGCGCTTGTCGTCGCCGGTGAAGGGGTCGGCCACCACCAGCCGGTCGGTGCCCCACGCGAAGCCCCGGATGGTGTCCTGCCCGTCGCCCGCGGCGTCGAGATAGAACCAGTCCACCCCCGGCCCCGCGATCATCACGTCGTCGCCCGCGTCGCCCTTGATGAGGTTCACCCCCGGGCCGCCCGACAGCGTGTCGTTGCCAGCCCCGCCCTCGACCACGTCGTCGCCCTCGCCGCCCCCGATGCTGTCGTCGCCATCCCCGCCCAGCAGCACGTCGTGGCCGGTGCCGCCGTCGATCTGGTCCGCCCCCGGCCCGCCGAAGCCGAAGTCATCGCCGCCCGCGAGCGTGATGCGGTCGTCGCCGCCCCGCCCATAGGCCATGTCGCCGTTGGAGGCAAAGTCGGCATCCTCGCGGGTCTGGCCGGCGAACTGCTCCTTGCCGCCCTGGCGGAAGTAGCGCCGCCCGCCCTCGGTCGCGGGGCTGTCCACCCCGGCGATCACGTCCGGCCCATCCGAGCCCGCGCCGATGCGCGGGGCGAGATGCGGGCGGCGCGCGACCATGGCCTCGGCGTCAGCGATGCAGACGTCCACCGCCCCGCACCCCGTCCCCTCGGGCAGCGGCGCGACCCGCGGCGGGTCGCCCGCGCTCCACATCAGGTTGGCGAAGGCGGAGATGTCGCGGGCGACCTCGACGTTCTTGCCCGAGTAGCCCACGAACATCGAGGCGTCGAAGCCGACCGGGGTCCAGAAGCCGCTGCCGATGCCCGCCGCGCCGTACCACGGCTTTTCGCGGGCGCCGAAATAGTTGCGGCTGCCGAGGATCGGGTCCAGCAGCTCCCACCCCATCCACGGGGCAAGGCGGGCCTGGCCGTCCGCATAGAAATCCGCGGGCTCGAGCGCCACGCCCGGCCGCCCTGCGACCCCGTATCGGGCGGCGAGGTCGCGCAGCGGGCCGCTTTCGGCCCCCATGAGCTGGAAGTCGCCGTCGAACTGCGTCTCGGTGATCAGGATGTCGTCGCCGGCAAGCTTGACCAGCCCGGTGTGGCTGTCGGGGCTGCGGAACTCCTCGAGCGAGGTGTCGGTGAAGGTGTGGACCGACCAGACCAGCGGCGCGCCGATGCGCCCCCGGATCAGGTCGAGCGCGCTCTCGGCCCGCCCCGGCGCCACGCGGTCGAGCGCGCCCACCCGCCCCGAGCCGCCGCCGGCGATGTCGACGAGGATGCGGGCGGGGGCGGAAGACGCGCCGGAAGTCCAGCGGTCCTTGTGCGCGCCCCAGACCTCGACCATCGCCTCGGCATAGGCGCGCATCTCGGTCGGATTGTTTGCGTCGGTGTAGACGCGCCCAGGCTCGTTCACCAGCTCGTAGCCGCGCACCTGCGCCTTGACCTCGGGGTTGGCGTCGAGCCAGTCGAGCACCGCCCCCCAGCCGTCGCGCAGGTAATCGACCGGGTCGTATTCGGGCGATGCCGCCCCCCAGCTGTAGAGCGCCCGGCGGTTGCGGCGCGAGACGACCTCGCCGTCCAGCTCGATCGGGCGACCGTCGAGGACGCTGACGTTGGCCGCCCAGTAGGCGTCGTCCTTGGGCCGGTCGCCGTGAAACACCGGGTCGGTGTAGACGAGGATGATGCCGTAACCCCGCGCCGCGACCGCCCTCAGCGCCGCCGCCACCATGTCCGAGCCGGGCACGTCGGGGTGCAGCGACTTGGCGTTGACCTGCATCCGGAAGCTGTTGGCCAGCGGCAGATAGGCGGCGGTCGCGTCGAGAAACTTGCCGATCTCGGCCTCGGACCGCATGCCGATGAACTGGTCGGCGCGGAAGGCGGGGCGGCCGTCCGCCACCTCGGTGCCGCCGGTGCGCGAGTTCTCAAGCGCCACGATGGCGTAGTCGGCGGTCTGCGAATTCCAGTCGATCATGTGCTGTCCTTGCCGAATGGCGGCGCCGGAGGGATGTGGCTCGCCGACGCGGCGCGGGTGTCCGCCCGGGACCATAGGGGCCGCGGCGCGGTGTTGCGCAAGGGGGACGCACCGTTCGGTGGTGTTGCAGGCTCGAGCGACGCGCGCCCCGCAGGGCAAGGCGACCGGCGCGGCCTCGGGCGGGCCAGCGCGGTGGGCGAGAGGCACGGGGTCGTGGCAGGCGCGGGAGGGCGCTCTCCACCCACGCTGAAGTGGCCAGCGCCAGCACGATCCCCGCGCCGCTTGGCCCTCACATGCCGCCCCCGGACTGGCAAGACCAGGCCGATGTTGCTAGGCACGGCAGGACAGACCACCCGAAAGCCCGACCCGCCGTGCCCGCCGCCCCTCCCGAGCCTCCTGCCCCGGTCCCCGGACCAGACGAGCCCGCCCCCCGCCCGGACGCGGCGGATGCCGAGGCCGAGCTGCCCGCGGCCGACGGCCCGCAGGCCCTCGCGCTGCCGCCGCTCGTGACGCTGGCCGAGGCGCGGCCCGACCGCGCCTTCCGCGTCGCCGCCCTGCGCGCGGCGCTCTGGTACCAGCCCGGCGGCGAGGTCCTCATCGTGTCGCTCGACAACCTCGCCACCGTCGAGGAGCCGCTGCCCCGCCCCGCCTGGCTCGCCCACCGGCTGCTGCCGCTCGGCTATTCGGTGCTTGGGGTCCAGTCGATGGCCAAGGACTGGTTCCGCAACCCTGATGCGGCCCCGCTGATCGAGGTGCTGGCCGCGCAGGGGTTCTTTGCGGGGTTCGAGCGGGTGATCTTCCTCGGCGCGTCGATGGGCGGGTTCGGGGCGATCAACCTCGCCTCGCTGGTGCCGGGGGCGGCGGTGATCGCGCTGTCGCCGCAATCGACGATGAACCGCGCGATCGTGCCCTTCGAGGCGCGCTTCGGCTGGGCGGTGAAGAACAGCGACTGGACCACGCCGCGGTTCCTCGACGCGGCCGAGGCGGCGCCGGGGCTGGCGCGGCTGGTGCTGATTAATGACCCGCTTGTGCCCGAGGACCGGCTGCACGCCGACCGGCTGGCGGGACCGGCGACCGAGCGGCTGCGCGTGGCCCACGCCACGCACGAGGCGGTGCGGGTAGTGCTGAAATGCGGCGCGCTGCCGCCGCTTCTGGCCGACGTCGCGGCGGGGCGGCCGGTGGGCGCGGCGTTCTGGCAGGCGATGCGGGCGCGCCGCACGGTGCGCAAATGGTCGCGCCAGTTCATGTCCGAGGTCGCGCGCCGCCGCAGCCCGCGCGAGGTGATCGCCGTGGCCGACCGCCTGCTCGAGATCGACCGCTACCGCTTCGCGACCGAGGCGAAGGCTGTGGCGCTGGCGAAGCTGGCGGATGGCGGAACGCGAACCTAGACACGGTCTTGATCGCTTGGTCGCGGCCAGACGCAGTTCGTACAGCGCGATCCGGAACGCCGTCCAGTTGGGCACCGACAGTTAACCTTTTGAGCCGGGCGAGCTTTCACAGGGTCGCGGACGCGGCAACGGGGCCGACCCCATCAATTTTCAGCCACCAAGCATCGCCTCGACCCGTTCGAGCAGCTGGGTGTCCCAGCGTGTCCCGCATGGCTGGCGCCCATCGGTCAGCTCGCGGATCGGTCGGTTGTGCTGGCCGTAAGGCACCATGCTGAAGGCAACCGGAGCCTCGGCGTCAGACAGCGCCGCCGCGGCGCGGGCGGCGGCGGCGCGCGGGAATACCGCGTCTCCGCGGGCTGTCAGCACCCATCCGGGAACGCAAGGCTTGGAAATTCGCCAAGGCTGTGGGGGAAGGGCCGAGATCGCCACGGCGCCGGCCGGGGGGTGCGGGGCCGTTGGCAGTCCGTCGAGCCCGTAAGCGACCCCCATCGCGGCCAGTCCGCCGGCAGAAAATCCCATCGTCACCACCGGCGCGAGCTCGAGCGCGTCCGCGGCACTGCACTGGCGCAGGCCGTCGAGGGCGCGCTGAAAATCCTGAACGGCACGGTAGAGGTAGGGTCCGAGCAAGCCCGAGCGAAGCTCGGGGTAGAACTCAGCCGCCCGGTGCATCGCATTTGCTGCGACATCGGCCTGGTCCAGGTCGGAAAACGCAGGTTGCCCTCGCAGCCGATACGAGATCGAGGCGAAGGCGATCCCGCGCGGCAGGAAGAGGTCCGGCAGATGCGCGGCGAGCCGGTCCCGCCGCGATCCGCCCTCGAAGCTGCCGCCGTGGGCGTAGGCGACGAGCCCGCGCACCGGTCCTGCGGGAAGGGACAGGTCCAGCCCCAGACCCGGCGCGAAGGGCAGTTCGATCACCGAGGTCGCCTCACCCGCCGTAATACGCGCGGAACCACGCCACGTAGTCGCGCACCCCGTCCTCGACCGAGGTGCGGGGGGCGTAGCCGGTCAGGCGGCGCAGCAGGCTGTTGTCGGCCCAGGTCGCGGGCACGTCGCCCGGCTGCATCGGCTGGAAATCCATCACCGCCTCGCGCCCGGCCGCGCGCTCGATGGCGGCGATGAAGTCCATCAGCGGCACGCTGTCGCCGTTGCCGATGTTGACCACGCGGAACGGCGCGACGGGCGAAAGGCTGTCGCCCTCGGCGGGTGCCTCGCCCCCCGGCGCGGTTGCATCGGCGCCCCCAGGCGCGGGCGGCACGGCGTCCATCAGCAGCCGGATCCCCTGCACGAGGTCCGCGACATAGGTGAAGTCGCGCCGCATCTCGCCGTGGTTGAAGACCCGGATCGGCCGCCCTGCGAGGATCGCGCTGGTGAACAGATAGGGCGCCATGTCGGGCCGCCCCCACGGGCCGTAGACGGTGAAGAACCGGAACATCGTCACCGGCAGGCCGAAGAGATGGGCGTAGCTGTGGGCCATCGCCTCGTTGGCCTTCTTGGTCGCCGCGTAGAACGACATCTGGGTGTCGACCTTGTCCGTCTCGCGGTACGGCATCTCGGTGTTGGCGCCGTAGACCGAGCTGGTCGAGGCCATCAGCAGGTGGCGCGGCGGGTGGGCGCGGGCGGCCTCGAGCAGTTCGAAACTGCCGTCGAGGTTTGCCTCGACATAGGCGCGCGGGTTCTCGATCGAGTAGCGCACCCCGGCCTGTGCGGCGAGGTGGACGACGATCTCGGGCTTCGTCCGGGCCATGAGGTCGGCCAGCAGGCCGGGCGTCTCGACCTTGCCGCGCACGGCCTCATAGCCGGGCTGCGCGATCAGCTGCGCCTCGCGCGCGGCCTTGAGGGCGGGGTCGTAATAGTCGTTGTGGCTGTCCAGCCCGACGACGCGGACCCCCTCGGCCAGCAGCAGGCGCGAGAGTTGAAAGCCGATGAACCCGGCGGCGCCGGTGACGAGAACGGTCTGCAACGGGTGAACTCCGATCAGGGGCGGTTCCGGTGATGGGCCGGGACGGACGATTGGGCAAGGGGCGCGCCCGGGCGCGGGGCGATTTTTCCCGTGTTCAGCGGTCGGCGCCGGTGCCGGCCCGGTCCTCGGCGCCCAGCCGATCGAGCCACGCGCTGCGCAGGCTGGCGGCGGCGCGGGCGCGGCGGATCGCCTCGTCGGGGGTCACGGCCGCGAGGCGCAGCGTGTCGCGCGGGCGCAGCTGCGCCACCCGGTCGAGGTCGCAGTCCAGCACGGTGGCGATCTTCGGATAGCCGCCGGTCGTCTGGTGGTCGCGCATCAGCAGCGTCGGCACCCCGTCGCCCGAAACCTGCAGCGAGCCCGCGACGATCGCCTGCGACGGGATCGAGAGCGCATCGCCCAGCGCCAGCGGCGGCCCCTCGAGCCGCATCCCCATCCGGTCATAGGCCGAGGAGACGCGCCACTCGGCCCCGAGCAGCGTCGGCAGCGCGTCGGGCAGGAACTCGTGGTCCTGCGGCCCGGGCACGACCGCGGCGCGCGCCAGCGGCCGGGCGAAGACCGGGCAGCGCAACGGGCCGTGGGGGGCGGCGGAGGGATCGGGGTCGGTGACCACCAGCTCGCCCCCGGTGGAGAGCAGCCCGCCGCCGCGGCCGGACATGGTGTGGGTCGCGGCACTTCCCAGCCACGTCGCGTGGGCCAGCGTCCCGGCGAAGGCGAGATAGCACCAGCTGCCCCAGTGGCCGGGGCGGATCTGCAACCGCTCGCCCGCGGCCAGCCGCAGCACCACCCACGACCCATGCCGCCGCCCGTCATGGGCGACGACGAACCCGCCCCCGGCGACGGCCACGGTCACCGCGCCCTCGAGGCAGTCGAGCGTCAGGCCGCCGAGCGAGACCTCGACGGCGGGCGCGTCGGCCGGGCGGCCCAGCGCCCGGTTGGCGGCGGCATGGGCCAGCCGGTCCATCGGCCCCGAGCGGGTGACGCCGAAGCGCATCAGCCCCGGCCGGCCGCCGTCCTGCACCGCGACATGGGGGCCGGCAAAGGCGATGCGGAAGCTGGCCTCAGCCATCCGCGCCGCCCTCGGCCATCCGCCGGTCATAGGTCGCGCGGTCGATGCGCCGCATCTCGATCAGGTCGCCCGCGTCGAAGAGGAACGGCCGCGCCGGGTCGTCCAGCAGAATCCGCGTCGGCGAGCGGCCGATGCGCCACCAGCCGGCGGGCATGGTCAGCGTGGTGACGATGCACTGGGCACCGGCGATGATGACGCTGCCGGTCGGCACGCCGCGCACCGGGGCGGCCTTGCGCGGCAGGCGGATCGCCTCGGGCGTGCCCGACAGATAGGCGTAGCCGGGGGCGAAGCCGAACATGCCCACCCGGTAGCGCCCGCCGAGATGGGCGGCGATCACCGCTTCGGGTGCAAGCCCGGTCTTCGCCGCGACCTCGGGCAGGTCGGGGGCCAGATCGCCGTCGTAGCAGACCTCGACCACATGGGTCGCGGGTGCCTGCGCCGCGGGGGCGGGGCGGGCGAGCGCCGCCTCCACCGCGCGGGCGACCGCCGCGTGGTCGGTCTCGAGCGGGTCGAAATCGACGAGCAGGCTGACGAAGGCCGGCACCGTCTCGCGCAGGCCCGGCGGCGGGTCGGCGGCGAGCGCCCGGTCCAGCGCGTGGACGCGGTCGGTCACCGCGTCGTCGATCTCGGCCCCGAACTCGATCAGCAGCGCGTGGTCGGCGACCGGAACGTAGCGCGGGAACCCCATGGCGGCGTCAGGCGGTCAGGAAAGGGGCGAGCGTCACGCCCGCGCCGGTCAGCCGGTCGCGTACCGCCCGGGCGATGGCGACGGCGCCCGGCGTGTCGCCGTGGACGCAGATTGAGTGCGCGTCGAGCCGCACCGTGCCCCCGTCGAGCACCGGCATGTCGCGACTTTCGAGGAACCGCACCAGCCGGTCGGCGATGGCGTCGGGGTCGTGCAGCACCGCGCCGGGGCGGCTGCGGGGGACGAGCTGGCCGTCCGCCAGATAGGCGCGGTCGGCGAAGATCTCCGAGAAGACCTCGACCCCCGCGGCGCGGGCCGCGTGTTCCAGCGCCGTGCCCGAGATGGCGAGCAGCGCGAGGCGCGGCGCGAGCGCGCCCACCGCCGCGGCGATGGCGCGGGCCACCTCGGCATCGGCGGCGGCGAGGTTGCCCAGCGCGCCGTGCGGCTTGACATAGCGCACCGCTGTCCCGGCCATCTGCGCCAGCGCCGACAGCGCCCCGACCTGGGCCGCGACCATGCGCCCGATCTCGGCCGGCGGCATCGGGATCACCCGGCGGCCGAACCCCTCGCGGTCGGGATAGCCGGGGTGCGCCCCCACCACCACGCCGCGCGCGGCGGCGAGGCCGAGGGTGCGGAACATCGTCTCGGGGTCGCTCGCATGGCCCCCGGCGGCGACGTTGGCGCTGGTCACGATGTCGAGCATCGCCGGGTCGTCGCCCATGGCCCAGGGGCCGAAGCTCTCGCCCAGGTCCGAGTTGAGGTCGATCCGCATCATGCCCCCCCGACCAATTGCGCCACGCGGCGCAGCCCCAGCAGATAGCCCTGCGTCCCGCAGCCCGCGATCACGCCATCGGCCCGCAGGCTGACGTAGGAGTGGTGGCGAAAGGCCTCGCGCTGGTGGACGTTCGAGATGTGGACCTCGATCACCGGCCCGTCAAAGGCCTTGAGTGCGTCGAGGATGGCGACCGAGGTGTGGGTGAAGGCGGCCGGGTTGATGACGATGGCAGCGGCGTCCTCGCGCGCGGCATGAATCCAGTCGATCAGCGCGCCCTCGTGGTTGGACTGCCGGAAGCGCGCCGCGAGGCCCAGCTCGGTGGCGAGCGCGGTGCAGGCGGCCTCGACATCGGCAAGCGTCTCGTGGCCGTAGATCTCGGGCTGGCGCTGGCCCAGCAGGTTGAGGTTGGGTCCGTTGAGGATCTCGACAATCTTGCGCATCAGGGCCTGCCTTTCGCAGCCCATAGGGCGCAACGGGCCGGCGCGGGTCAACCCCCTCGCCCGCCCGAAACCCGCCCGGAACCGGGCGCGGGTGCGGGGGTTGAACCCGACCCCACCCGGATGGTTTTGCATGGATTTCCAATTCGCCCCCGACCGCAACTGCTGGCAGACCGCCCGCGCCGACCGCTTCGCGCTGATCGTAGACGGCAACGACTATTTCCGCGCCCTGCGGCACGCGCTCAGCGCGGCACGCGAGATGGCGGTAATGATCGGCTGGGACTTCGACTTCGAGCTCGAGATGCTTCCGGGCGAAAGCGACGCGGACGGGAACGCCCCGGACGGGCTGCCCAATGCCGTGGGCCCCTTCCTCGAGGCGCTGGTCGAGCGGCGGCCGAACCTCGACATCTATCTGCTGAAATGGAGCGGCGGGGCGCTGATCGCGCCGGGGCGGCTGCTGCCGGCGCTGCGGACCTGGATCCTGTCGCCCGAGAACATCCACCTCGCCTTCGACGGACGCCACCCCATCGGGGCCTGCCACCACCAGAAGATCGTGGTGATCGACGACGCGCTGGCGTTCTGCGGCGGGATCGACGTGACCGCCGGGCGCTGGGACACGCCCGAGCACGAGGCCGGCGACCCCCGGCGCCAGCTGCGCTCGGGCGAGATCGCGCAGCCGTGGCACGACATGTCGGCGGTGATGACCGGGCCGGCGGCGGTCGCACTGGGCGAACTCGCGCGCGCCCGGTGGGACCGGGCCGACGACGGGCCGATGAACGAGACCGCCCGGGGCGCCGACGCCGACGCCTTGTGGCCCCCCGGCGTGACCCCGGATTTCGAGGGGGCCGAGGTCGCCATCGCCCGCACCCAGCCGCCCGAGCACGACACGCCCATCGTGACCGAGATCGAGCAGCTGCACCTCGACGCGATCCGGGCGGCGGAGAGGACGATCTACCTCGAATCGCAGTATTTCGCCGCCGACGGCATTGCCGCGGCCATCGCCGCCCGTCTGGCCGAGCCGGACGGCCCCGAGGTGGTGGTCATCAACCCCGACGCCGCCCAGAATGCCGTCGAGGACGCCGCGATGCACGTCACCCGCAGCATGTTGATGCGCAAGCTGCAGGCGGTGGACCGGCACGGGCGCTTCCGCCTGCTCTATCCCGTCAATGCAGGCGGCGAGGCGGTCTATGTCCATGCCAAGCTGCTGATCGCTGACGATCGGCTGCTCAAGGTCGGCTCGTCCAACCTCGACCGCCGCTCGATGGGCTTCGACACCGAGGCGGACGTGGCGCTGTTGGCAACCACCGACGCCGAGCGTGCCCGCATCGCCGCGATCCGCGATGAGCGGCTGGCCGAGCTGCTGGGCCGCACCCCGGACGAGGTCGCCGCCGCGGGCGGCATGATCGCCGCGCTCGAGGCCCTGAACACCGAGGGGCGGCTGCGGCCCATCGAGCCGCGTGATCCCGGCGTGCTCGGCGCCTTCCTGTCGCGGACGCGGTTCTTCGACCCGCGCTATCGGCGCAGCGCCGAGGCGCGGCTGGGGATCAACGGCCGCCACGTGGGGCTCGCGCTGGGGCTCGCCGCCGTCGCAGGGATCGTGCTCTGGCAGCGTGCCGGCCAACGGCGGGACGGCGGCAGCGCGTGAACATGAGAAGAAGGGGGGATGGTACCGCCTCCCCGGCTTGAACGGGGGACCTCTGGATCCACAATCCAGCGCTCTGACCAACTGAGCTAAGGCGGCACAGGGCGACCGGATAGCCCCCCGCGCGCGGCGATGCAAGGGCTTCGTGGCGCGTTCCGCCACCGAACCCTGCGGCTTGTGAGGGCGGGCCCGCGCCGCTAGACCGAAGGCAACCGCGCCACAGATGCGCCACTGAGAAGGGATCGCCGCGATGGGCATCAACAGCGAAAGCGACCTGGCCGCCAACCTTCAGATCGGGCCGACCGACCTCGGCATGGTCCGCATCTATGTGGAGGGCGACGGCATCGACCTGCCGCTCGACTTCGAGCCGGACGAGGCGGCCGAGATCGCCGAGGAACTGCTCGCCGCGGTCGAGGCCGCGCGCGAGATCGGCGCCGGCAAGGGCGCGGGCCGCAAGGGCAAGCCGCCCGCCCGCCGCTGACCGCTCAGCCGATCTCGGCGAAGGCGTCGGGGTCGGTGCTGCGGATGAGCCGGCAGGCCGCGACCCGGGCGATGTCGCGCAGGATTCGCGCCCGGCGCGCGGGCGCGAGCCGGGCCTCGGGCGCCATCCGGGTCATCTCGGCCCCATAGGCATCCGCGACGATCAGCCCCGAGCCGTCGGGCAGAAGCTCGGTCGGAAACTCGCAGTCGGTGGCCCAGAAGAAGCGGTCGCACCAGTCGAGGTAGCCCTGCCACTTGTGGTCGGCGGCAAAGTCGGCGCGGCAGCTCTTGCACTCGATCACCCAGATCTCGCCCGAGGGCGCGACCGAGATCACGTCCACCCGCAGCCCGCCCGCGGGCACGAACTCGCAGAGCGGCGCGTGGCCCATGCCGACGAGCATCCGCGCGACGCCGCGCGCCAGCCGCTGACCGGGCATCGGCGGCAGGTCGGGGATCGGGGCGGGATCGGGCGCGTCCTTCATCCCCCAAGCATGAACGAACCGGAAACATCCTGCAAGCGCGCCGCCGCGGCACGGTGGCACGCGGTCGGTCTTGCGGAACCCCGCGCCGATCCCTAGCTATCCCCTTGGCGGGTTTCTGCTCTTCTCGTGATCGGCCATTTTTTCCACTGGCCTATAATTTCTCGATGGGAGCTGGCTCTGGCGTGGCCCTGGTCACGTTACCCGGCGCCCACCTGGTACTCCAGGCTTTCGGGAAAACCTGTGCCGGCACGGTTGCTGCGGTTCCCGCCACCCCTTTCCCCACCTCATCTTGTCCCAAGCGCCACGCGGCACATGCCGCCTGCGCATGGAAAAAGGGGCAGCCTCGCGGCCGCCCCTTCCCCAGAGAGCTTCGATCAGAGGGAAGCCGATCAGAAGCCGTACACCAGCGACACACCCAGGGTGTTGTCGGTGCGGATCGCACGATCCTCGACGTACTCGGTCTTGTAGGACACGCGGGTCGAGAAGGCGTCCGACATCTTGAAGTTCAGACCCAGCTCGTTGGTCGCCGTCGCGGGCGAGTCTTCCGAGGTCAGATAGTCCGTGTCGTTGGTCAGGAACATCTGGTCGTTGAACTTGTGGTAGAAGCGCGACGACACGATGTAGCCGGTCCCGGTGTTCGAATCCAGGTTGTCCGAGGTGCGCGCACGCAGCGAACCGTCGTCGTTCACGGTGTTGACGGTCTGGGTGTAGCGGATGCCCACACCAGCCTGCACGCGCCACGCGGTCGTGTCGTTGTTGATGATGCGGTAGCCGGGACCGAAGCCCAGGAACGCATCACGCTTCAGACGGCGGTCCATGTCGCGGTAGGTCGCGAGATCGTCGTCGTCGGCCAGGTTCAGGTCGTCGTAGTCGTCGGCGAGACCGTCGGTGGTCACGCGGCCGAGCGCGAAGGCGTAGAACTGGTCGTTGAAGTAGTAGTTGCCGTCGTAGATGACCGAGGTCTTCTCGGTGTCGGTCTCGCCGTTGTCATCTTCGCTGTACTCGAGGAGGATGCCGACCGACTGCTGGAACGGGCCCTGGTTGTGCGACAGGCGGCCAGCGAGGTTGAAGTCCTGGTTTTCGGTGTTGCCGGTGCGGCCGGCATAGGTCAGCGCAACCGAGCCGAAGGTGCCGGTGCGGCGGTCGGCCGGGCCGAAGCGGGCCGGGTCGTTCGACCGGGCGAAGTCGTCACGGACGGCGTCCTCGACGTCGGTGATGCGGTCATCAACCTGGGTCACGCCAGCGACGTTGGCGCCGGTCGAGATTTCCGTCTGCGCGAAGGCCGGGGCGCCCAGCATCACGGCAAGGGCGGAGGCGCTGGTGAACAGGGCAAACTTGGTCATGTCATCCTCTCATTCCAAAGTCAGGGTCGCCGGTGCGACCGCTTGTGAGAGTGAGGTAGGGACGCGGGGCGGGGGATTGAACCTTCGCGCGGGACGGGGTGCGGTTCACGGGAACGTGAACGCGGGTGAGGAAACCGATGCGCCGAAGCTACGGCAAAAACCTCATGGCTTGCTTGATCCATGAAATGGTTGAAGAAATCATGACGCGGAAAGGGAGCGGCCACCTCGCGCTCTGCTCACGATTGCGAGCCGCAAAGGACGAGGCCGCGCAAAACTGTTGCAAAACCCACACAACCCGGAAGGGACGTACCGGAGCCGGCCGTCACCGCCCCTCGGTCGCGCTCAGCGGTGCGCGCGGCCGCCGGCCGTGGCGCTGACGCGCACCGGCTCGCCCCGCACGACCGGGGCGCGGGTGCCGCCGCGCGGGCCGTCCTCGGGCTCGGCCATGCGCATGACCGCGATGCCGAACTGAACGCCCGCGAAGAGGATGGTGTTGAACACGACCAGCATCACCAGCGCGAGCCAGCCACCCGAGGTCTCTAGCGTCAGGTGGCGCAGCCCGGCGACGTCCAGCGCCACCAGCGCGACGGTGAAGACCAGCGCAAGCACCCCGCCCAGCAGGATGTTGCGGATGTAGAGATGCACGAGTTCGGGCATGGCGCGACTCCTTGGCTGAAGCCCAGCCTATACCCCGCCCACGGCGCTGTCACCCGGCAACGCAAGGCGCGAGGGGAGGCGCGGAGCAAGGCGCGGGGGTGTCGCGCCCCCTGCCCGCGTCAGAACGTGTCCGGCTGCGCCTCGCGGGCCATCTGGTCCAGCACCGCGTTGACGAAGCGGATCTCGCGCCCGTCGGGGAAGAAGGCGTCGGCGATGGCCACGTATTCCGAGATCACCACCCGCGGCGGGGTCAGGCCGGTGACCAGCTCGGCCCCCGCGGCCCGAAACAGCGCCCGCAGCACCGGGTCGATGCGCGCGATCGGCCATTTCGCCACCAGCGCCCGGTCGGTCATCTGGTCGATCCGCGCCTGCCGCTCGACCACCGCGTCGAGGATCGCCGCGAACAGCGTCTCGTCGGCCTCGGGCGTGGTGCCCTCTTCGTACTCGGTGGCGATCCGCCAGTCGCGGAACTCGCGCGCGACGCGGTCGGCGGACTGGTCCGCGGCCTCCATCTGGAACAGCGCCTGCACGGCGTAAAGCCGCGCCGCGCCGCTGAGCGCCCGGCGCTCGGCCCCGCTCGGCCGGCTCATGCCCGGCCCTCCGCGTCCGACACGCCGTCGAGCGCCTCGGCCAGCCGGATCACGTCGGGCCGTTCGTCGCGCGCCGGCGCGCTTGCGCGCCCCGCGCCCGCCCAGCGGCGTTGAAGCGCGATCAGGTGCAGCGCCGCGGCGGCCGCCCCGCCGCCCTTGTCCTGCCCCTCGGGGTCGGCGCGGACCACCGCCTGTTCCATCGTCTCGACGGTCAGGATGCCGTTGCCGAGGCAGAGCCCCTGCAGGCCGAGCAGCGTCAGCCCGCGCGAGCTGTCGTTGCAGACCGTGTCGTAATGCGTCGTCTCGCCGCGGATCACGCAGCCGAGCGCCACGAACCCGTCGTAGTTCGCCAGCCGCCCGGCCATGGCCACCGCCGCCGGGATCTCGAGCGCGCCGGGCACCTCGACCAGATCGACGCTGGCGCCCGCCGCCTCGGCGGTGCGGCGCGCGCCGGCGATCAGCGCGTCGGCGATGGCGCGGTAATAAGGTGCCACGACGATCAGCAGCCGCACCGGCGCATCGAACCGCGGCAGCGGCAGGGTGGAATGTTCGGTCAGCGCGGCCATCAGCGGGGTTCCTGCGGAATCGGGCGGGTGGACTGGATCGTCAGGCCGTAGGCGTCGAGCCCCACGACCTTCAGCGGCGCCGAGTTGGTGAGCAGCACCAGGTCCGACAGCCCCAACGCCGAGAGGATCTGCGCCCCGAGCCCGTACTGGCGCAGCGTGTGCGGCGAGGCCTCGCCCGGCCGCGGCAAGAGCGGCGAGAGGTCGCGCAGCAGCACCACCACGCCGCGCCCCTCGGCGGCGATCAGCCGCATCGCGGCGGGCAGGTCGCCGGCCCGCTCGCGGCTCACGCCCAGCACGTCGTGCAGGGGGTCGAGCGCGTGCATCCGCACCAGCACCGGGCCGGGGGCGGTCAGGTCGCCCATGCTCAGCACGATGTGCTCGGCGCCCTGGGTCTCGTCGGCGAAGACACGCATGGTCCACTCGCCGCCATGGGCGGTGACGGTGCGCTGGTCGCGCTCGGCGATCAGGTTGTCGTGGCGGCGGCGATAGGCGATCAGGTCGCTGATTGTGCCGATCTTCAGCCCGTGCTTCTGGGCGAAGGCCACGAGGTCGGGCAACCGCGCCATGCTGCCGTCGTCGCGCATGATCTCGCAGATGACGCCCGCGGGGTTCAGCCCGGCGAGGCGGGCGATGTCCACGGCGGCCTCGGTGTGGCCGGCGCGGACCAGCACGCCGCCGTCGCGGGCGCGCAGCGGGAAGACGTGGCCCGGGGTGGCGATGTCGGCCGCGCCCTTGGTCGGGTCGATGGCGACCGAGACGGTGCGCGCCCGGTCATGGGCCGAGATACCGGTCGTGACCCCCTCGCGCGCCTCGATCGACAGCGTGAAGGCGGTCTCGTGGCGCGACGAGTTCTTGGGGCTCATCAGCGGCAGCCCCAGCGCGTCGATCCGCGCCGCGGGCAGCGCAAGGCAGATCAGCCCGCGGCCGTGGGTGGCCATGAAGTTGATCGCGTCGGGCGTCGCCATCTGTGCGGGGATGACGAGGTCGCCCTCGTTCTCGCGGTCCTCGTGATCGACCAGCACGAACATCCGGCCGTTGCGGGCGTCCTCGATGATCTCCTCGATGCCCGAGATGGCATCGGACCAGTCCCGCTCGACGGGTCCGGGCTGTTCATACTGCATGGCTCTGTCCGCGGCCGTTGGTGGGGCGTGCTGCATCCGCGCGACTTAGCGCAGGAACAAGGCGGGTGAAAGGGCGCGCCGGGGGGAAAGCCGTGACGCCAGACCGGCGCGGACGGCCCCGGCGCGCCGCTGACGCAACGGAAGGGTGCCGCGCCGCGGTCGCGCCCCGCTTCTCTCTGGCCAGATACCCGGCGACGCCCACCACCCGCGCGGTGCGGGCAGGATCAGCCCGCCTCGGCCAGCCGCGCTACATAGCGCGCCAGCGTGTCGATCTCGAGGTTCACCAGATCGCCCTCGCGCACCCCGCCCCAGGTCGTGACCGCCTGGGTATGGGGGATCAGGTTGACGCCGAAGCGGTTGCCCTCGACCTCGTTCACCGTGAGCGAGGTGCCGTTCAGCGCCACCGAGCCTTTCGGGGCGATGAAGCGCGCGAGATGCGCCGGCGCCTCGAGCGTCAGGCGCAGGCTGTCGCCCTCGGGGCGGGCGGCGACGATCCGCGCCACCCCGTCGACGTGACCCGAGACGATGTGCCCGCCCAACTCGTCCCCGACCCGCAGCGCCCGCTCGAGGTTCAGGCGCTGGTCGGGGGTCCAGCCTTGGGCGCCGATGTTGGTCTTGTCGAGCGTCTCGGCCGACACATCGACCGCGAACCAGTCGGGGCCCTTGTCGACCACGGTCAGGCAGACGCCGTCGCAGGCGATCGAGGCCCCCAGGTCGACCGTGGACAGGTCATAGGTCGTGGCGATGCGCGCGCGCAGGTCGCCGCGGGCCTCGGCGTCCACGACGCGGCCGATGTCGGTGATGATTCCGGTAAACATGACGCAGTCCTCGCTCGCACCCCGCGCGCCCGCAACGGCGCGGGGCGTCCAGACGATGGGGTCGGAGGGGGCCGGAGACAAGGGGCCGCGGGCGCGGCGCCGATCCTAGGGCCGCGGGACTGCCGGCTGCGGCGGGGGCGGTTCAGTCCAATTGTGCAAAACGTCACCTTGACCCGTCCCGCCCTGCGGCATGATCCTTGGCGGCACGACGCGCCTCTTTCGGCCCGCGGGGGCATGACGATTCGAGTTTCTGTTTCACGCCGCTTTTCCTGGTTGCGCGCATGACCGCCAGCTTCATCGCGCCGCGCGCGGGGGCCGACCCTGCCCGCGCCCCCGCCCCGCGCCCCGGGGTCGACCCGGCACCCGCGGCCCCGGCCCCCGCCCCGGGGACGGCGCAGCCCGCGGACCAGCGGGTGTTCCTGCTGCTGCAGGGCCCGCACGGGCCATTCTTCGACCGGCTCGGCCGGCTGCTCCGCGACAGCGGGGCGCAGGTCTGGCGCGTGGGGTTCAACGCCGGGGACGCGTTCTTCTGGCGCGACCACGACCACTACATCCCGCACCGCGACAGCCCCGAGGACTGGCCGGCCCATCTCGACGCGCTGATCGACCGGCTCGGGGTGACCGACATCGTGCTGTACGGCGACGTGCGCCCGATCCACGCCGCCGCGCGGGCGGCGGCGGCCGATCGCGGCCTTGTCCTGCACGTATTCGAAGAGGGTTACCTGCGCCCCTACTGGATCAGCTACGAGCGCGGCGGCTCGAACGGCCATTCGGCGCTGATGCAGATCGGGCTCGACCGCATGATCGCGGCGCAGCGCGACTTCGGCGACGACGTGAACCGCCCGCCCGCGCATTGGGGCGACATGCGCGAGCACAAGTTCTACGGCGCGCTCTATCATTTCCTCGTGCTGACCGCGAACCGCCGCTATCCGGGCTTCGCCTCGCACCGCGAGGTGCCGCTGGGACGCGAGTTCCGGCTGAATCTGCGCCGCCTGCTGCTCTCACCCGTCCATGCGTTGCGCCGCCGGGTGCAGGCGCGCCGCATCCAGTCCCGCGGCTTTCCCTACGCGCTGGTGCTGATGCAACTCGAACATGATTCGAGCTTTCTCGCCCACTCGCCCTATCGCCGCATGGCCGAGTTCACCGCCGAGGTGCTGACCGCCTTTGCCCGCGCCGCGCCCGGCCATCACCACATCGTCTTCAAGTCCCACCCGCTCGAGGATGGGCGCGCGGCCCTCGACCAGGTGATCCGCGAGCAGGCGGGCAAGCTCGGCATCGCCCACCGGGTGCATCTCGTGCAGGGCGGGAAGCTCGCCGGGCTGCTGTCGCAGGCCCGGGCGGTGGTCACGATCAACTCGACCGCCGCCCAGCAAGCGCTGTGGCGCGGGCTGCCGGTCAAGGCGATGGGGCGGGCGGTCTACTGCAAGCCGGGCCTCGTCTCGGACCAGCCGCTCGAGGATTTCCTGCGCCACCCCGACCCGCCCGACCGGCGGCTCTACAAGCACTACCGCAACTACCTGATGGACACCTGCCAGGTGCCGGGGGGGTTTTACGCGGCGCTCTCGCGGGCGCATGCCCTGCGGCTGGTGGTGGACATGATGCTCGACCCCGATGATCCGTATGCGGCGCTGGAAAGCGGCCGCGCGGCGAACCGGCAACAGATGGCTGATGAATGATGCCCCGCCCCGGCCGGACGGCAGAGGCGGATGGAATTGACCTCCGCGACGCGATAGTGTCGCCGGCAACGACGAGGCGGCGCCATGCCGCCCATGTGGACAGGAGACGTTTTCGTGGTTGACCTGAGCTTTACCCCTCGAGCCGGCGCGCCCCGCAGGCGCCTGACCGTGCTGGCCACCGCGCTCGTCTCGGTGGCGCTGCTGGCGGGCTGCGGGCTGCCGCGCTCGGGCCCCAACAAGAACGAGATCTTCCAGGGCGCCGTCGAACGCGGCGGCAACACCCACATCATCTACGTCAACGACCACGTGGCGCGGGCGGCGAACTTCACCCCGGCCTATGGGTTCGGGTCGGACTTCACCGCGGCCGCCTCGGTCGGCGCCGACGAGATCCGGCCGGGCGACGTGCTCGGCCTGACGATCTGGGAAAACGTCGACGACGGGCTGCTCGCCTCGCTCGGGCAGTCGAACACCAACCTGCAGCAGCTGCAGGTGGACAGCGCCGGCTATATCTTCGTGCCCTACGCCGGGCGGGTGAAGGCGGCGGGGAACTCGCCCGACCGTCTGCGCCAGATCATCACCTCGCGGCTCGAGCAGCAGACGCCGGACCCGCAGGTGACCGTGACCCGCGTGGCGGGCGACGGCGCAACCGTGTCGGTGATGGGCAAGGTCGGCGGCCAGGGGGTGTTCCCGATCGAGCGGCCGACCCGCACCCTCTCGGCCATGCTGGCGCGCGCTGGCGGCGTGACCATCGACGCCGAGGTGGCCGTCGTCACCGTCAAGCGCGGCCGCAACACCGGCAAGGTGTGGCTGCGCGATCTCTACGCCAACCCGCGCTACGACGTGGCGCTGCGCCCCGGCGACGTGATCCTGGTCGAAGAGGACCAGCGCAGCTTCACCGCGATGGGCGCGCTCGGCGGCCAGACCAAGGTGCCGCTGGGGTCCGAAGAGATCAGCGCGATGGAGGCGATCGCCATGGTCGGCGGCCTCAGCACCAACCTGGCCGACCCGACCGGCGTCTTCATCCTGCGCGACGAGCCGATGTCGGTCGCCCGCCGGGTGCTGGGCCAGGACGTCTACGGCGACCAGCGGATGGCCTATGTGCTCGACCTGACGCGGCCGAACGGGTTGTTCCTCGCCCGCGACTTCATGATCCGCGACGGCGACACGGTCTATGTGACCGAGGCGCCCTATGTGCAGTGGCAGAAGACCCTCGGCGCCATCACCGGCGCGGCGGGCAGCGCGCGGTCGCTCGAATCGCTTGCCAACTGAGCCGGAACCGGACCCTGACGGCGCCGCGGCCCCCCGGCCGCGGCGTCTCTTCGTTCTGAACGCGGGGTTCTTCACCGGCCCCCGCGTCCGCCGCATCCTCGCGCTAGCCGGCTGGCAACTGGCCGTGGGCCGCCCCGGCCCCGGCGACGCCGTGGGGGTGTGGGGGGCAAGCCCGACCGCCTGGCGCGGACGGGCGCTCGCGGCCCGGACGGGCGTCCCGGTGGTGACGGTCGAGGATGCGTTCCTGCGCTCGGTCCTGCCCGGCCGCGACCGCTCGCGGATCGGGCGGCGCGGCCCCATCGGGCTGCTGATCGACCCCGAGGGGCTGCATTTCGACCCCGCCACCCCCTCGCGGATCGAGACGCTCGCCGCCTCCCCCGAGGCTGCGGCGCGCGCGGCCGAGGCACGCGAGGCGCTCGCCCGCCTGCAGGCGGCGGGGCTTTCCAAGTACAACGCCCACCGCCCCGGCACGCCGGCACCGGCGCCGGGCTATGTCCTCGTGGTCGACCAGACACGCGGCGACGCCTCGCTGACGGGGGCGGGGCGCGAGACGTTCCTGCGGATGCTCACCGCGGCGCGGGACGAACATCCCGGCGCCCGGGTCGTGGTGCGCAGCCACCCCGAGACGGCGGCGGGTCACCGTCCCGGCCACCTCGGCGCGTGCGACTTGCGCGGGGGCGAGACGCTCGACGCGAGCCCCGTGTCCCCGTGGGCGCTGGTCGCCAACGCCCGCGCTGTCTACGCCGTCAGTTCGCAGATGGGGTACGAGGCGCTGCTGGCCGGTCACCGGCCCCGGCTTTTCGGACAGCCGTTCTACGCCGGCTGGGGGTTGAGCGACGACGAGACGCCGCTGCCCCGCCGCAAGGGCCGCGCGACGGTCGAGACGCTCTTTGCCGCGAGCCACCTGCTCGCGCCGGTCTGGTACGACCCCTGCCGCGACCGGCTGACGGATTTCGAGGGGGCGCTGCGGCAGATCGAGGCCGAGGCGCGCGCCTATGCCTTCGACCGCGACGGGCATCTGGCCTACGGGATGCGGCTCTGGAAGCGCCCCGCCATCGCCGCGATGTTCGGCGAAGGCGCGGGCGTGCGCTTCACCCGCCGGGCGTCGGACAGGGTGTCGCTGGTCTGGGCCAACCGGGCGGCTGAGGTGGCGCGGGAGGGGCAGGATGCCCCGCCGCCATCGCCCCACGTGCCGCGGGCGGCGGAGCAGTCGTCGGCGAGGCGGGCGGTTGAGGCTGATGCCCCACATCCACCCGGCCCAAATCTGCGGCGGGTGCCGCGCACGGGGGGGACCGCGGACGACCTGCTGCACCCCTCGGTCCCGCTTCTTGAGCCGGGCGAACCCGTCACTACCCCCGCCATCGAACAGGTCTCCCATCCCCGCGCTACCAGCACCGGCACTGCGCCAACCGGTATCCCGCCAGCCCCGCCCAACTCCCGCGCGGCACTCGCTCGCGTCGAGGACGGCTTCCTGCGCTCGCGCGGGCTCGGCGCGGCCCTCGTGCCGCCGCTGTCGCTGGTCGCTGACGACCTCGGGATCTACTACGACCCGACCCGCGAAAGCCGGCTCGAACGGCTGATCGCGGACCCCCTGCCGCCCGGCGGGGCGGCCCGCGCCGCGGCGCTGATCGACCGGCTGAGGGCGGCGGGGGTCACCAAGTACAACCTCGCAGGCGCCCTGCCTGAGCTGCCAAGTGACGGTCGCGTGCGCATTCTCGTGCCGGGGCAAGTCGAGGACGACGCCTCGATCCGGCTGGGCGCGGGGGCTGAGCGCACCAATCTCTCGCTGCTGCGCCGCGTCCGCGCCGAGAACCCGCAGGCGCTGATCGTCTGGAAGCCGCACCCGGATGTCGAGGCCGGGCTACGCCCCGGCGCCACCGCGGCGGCGGACCTCGCCGGGCTGGCCGATGTAACCGCAGCCCATGCGCCCGCGGCGGAGCTGATCGACGCGGTGGATGCGGTCTGGACCATCACTTCGACGCTGGGGTTCGAGGCGCTGCTGCGCGGCAAGCCGGTCAGCACCCTGGGGGCGCCGTTCTATGCCGGGTGGGGGCTGACCCGCGATCTCGGCCCGGTGCCCGCGCGGCGGCGGGCGCGGGTCGATCTGCCGACGCTCGTCCATGCGGCGCTGATCGCCTATCCACGCTACCGCGATCCGGTCAGCGGCCTGCCCTGCCCGGTCGAGGTCGCGCTCGACCGGCTGGCCGACGACGCCGTGGCGCCGCAGAGCCGGCGGCTGCGGTTGCTTGCCAAGCTGCAGGGGGCGCTGGCCGGGCAAACCTGGCTCTGGCGCTAACCGCGCAGCCACCACCACCACCCGGCGCCAGACCCGGACCAGCCACCCTATCCCTGCGAATCGCGTCATGGCCCGAGACTGCCCGCGACGGGTGAATCCGCAGTTAAGACCGCCTCACATGAGGTCGCGGACCCAGCGGTGGAAGACGTCCCCGCCCAGCGCCCGGGTCTCGACCAGCCGGAAGCGCGGGGCGTCGGCCAGCGCGCCGAGCCCCAGCGGCCCCACCGCCGCCCGGCCGTCGCCGCCCAGCACGACGCCCGCCGTATAGCCCGCGAGCTCGTCGACCAGCCCCGCCGTTAGCAGCGCCGCCGCGAGCTGCCCGCCGCCCTCGCAGAACACCCGCGTGATCCCGCGCCGCCCCAACTCGGCCAGCGCCTCGGGCAGCGGGGCGGGCAGCACCCACAGCGGGCCGTGCGCGTCATCCTCGGGCGGCAGCGCCGGGATCGGGGCGCCCGCGATCACCACCCGCACCGGCTGGCGCACCGCGCCGAAGCCGCGCACGTTCAGCGCCGGGCGGTCGGCCCGCGCCGTCCCCGCCCCCACCATCACCGCGTCATGGGTGAGCCGCAGCAAGTGGACATGGCGCCGCGCCGCCGGACCGGTGATCCAGCGGCTCTCGCCCGCCGCCGTGGCGATGCGGCCGTCGAAGCTAGTAGCGAGCTTCAACGTCACCATCGGCCGCCCCTGCGTGACCCGCGTCAGGAACCCGCGCTGCAGCGCCGCAGCGGCGTCGAACCGGCCCCCCTCGACCACCTCGACGCCCGCCGTGCGCAGGATGGCGTGGCCGCGACCGGCGACCCGCGGATCGGGGTCAGTGAGGCTCGACACCACCCGCGCGACACCGGCCTGCACCAGCGCTTCGGCGCAGGGCGGGGTGCGCCCGTGATGGGCGCAGGGCTCGAGCGTGACATAGGCCGTCGCGCCCCGTGCCGCGGGCCCGGCCTGGTCGAGCGCCATGCGTTCGGCATGCGGACGGCCGCCCGGCTGGGTCCAGCCGCGGCCGACGACGCGGCCGGCGTTGACGATCACGCACCCGACCGCGGGGTTGGGCCAGACGTTGCCCAACCCCCGCGCGGCCAGCCGCAGGGCGTGGTCCATGTGGGCAAGGTCGGTCGGATCGCGCATCGGGCCTTCGCGTCCGTCCGGCAGGTGACGGGCCGCGCTCACTCGTCGGGGGTGTTCGGCCGCAGCTCGCTGACGAAGCGGTCAAAGTCGTCGGCGGCCTGGAAGTTCTTGTAGACGCTGGCAAAACGGACGTAGCCCACGGTGTCGATGCGGGCCAGCGTCTCCATCACGATCTCGCCGATCACCTTCGAGGAGATGTCGGTCTCGCCCATGCTCTCGAGGCGGCGGACGATGCCCGAGATCAGCTGGTCGAGCCGCTCGGCCTCGACCGGGCGCTTCTGCATGGCGATGCGGATCGAGCGGGCCAGCTTGTCGCGGTCGAAATCCTCGCGCCGGCCGCTCGACTTGATGACCACCAGATCGCGCAGCTGCACCCGTTCGTAGGTGGTGAAGCGCCCGCCGCAGGCGGGGCAGAAGCGGCGGCGGCGGATGGCGACGTTATCCTCGGCCGGGCGCGAGTCCTTGACCTGCGTATCGACGTTTCCGCAGAACGGACAGCGCATGGATGGACCCTCGGTCGTTGCCAGACGCCGCGACTATACATGAGCGCGAGGCTTTGGGTAGCGCCTGATTCGGGCCACAAGATGCGGTTTTGCCCGCTGTGGCGGGAAAGCTATAGCGGCTGGAACGCGAGCGCGACCTCGCGCCGGTGCGGGGCGTGGCGATGCTCGACGAGGAAAACCCCCTGCCAGCGCCCGAGCAGCAGCCGGCCGCGCTCGACCGGGATCGAGAGGCTGACCGGGAGGAGCGCAGCCTTGAGATGGGCAGGCATGTCGTCCGGCCCCTCGAGGGTATGGGTCAGGAACGCCATCGCCGGGTCGGTGGCGGGCGGCACCAGCCGATCGACCCAGGCGAGCAGGTCGCGCTGCACGTCGGGGTCGGCGTTCTCCTGCACCAGCAGGGAACAGGATGTGTGCCGCACGAAAGCCGTCAGAATGCCATCCGCGGCACCGATCCCCGTCAGCCAGTCCCCGATCCGGCCGGTGATCTCATGGCTGCCGGGCCCCGCCGTGCGGACCTCGATCAGGGTCAGCGTCACGCGTCGAGCCAGCCTTGCCACTCGAAGTCCCGCACCCGGTCGGCCTCGGCCCGCGCGCCGGCCTCGCCGCCATAGGACGAAAGCGCCTCGTCGGCGGGGAGCATCACGTGCTTCGCGGCATTCTCGGACGAGATGACGATGCTGCCCAGATCAGGCAGCGCGTGGGCACGCAGCCAGTTCCCGACCGCCGTCAGCGCGCCCGCGACCGGCTGCGCGGCGCTGCCGAGCTGCTGCGCGAGGTCGTCGTAGGTGAGATAATGCGGCCCGTCGCCGGACAGGCGGCTTCGCACCAGCGCGATCAGCACGGATTTCTGGAAGTCGGTCAGGGCGGTCGCGGGCTGGGTCGTGTCGGTCATGGGTCCTCCTGTGTCTAGGACCCAATGTGCGCGGGGGCGCGAGGTTCCCTACTCGGCGGCGAGTTCCGGGTCGCGGGCGGCCCCGGCCCCGCCCTCGTCGCGGTCATGCGCCAGCTCGATCCGCCGGGTCGTCCGCGCGCCGAGTTCGCGCAGCAGTTCGGCCTGCCGCACGACGTTGCCCGGCCCGCGCGAGAGCCGCCCCACCGCCGCCGCATGGGCGCGGGCAGCGGCGTCAAGCGCGCCGCCCGCCTCGTCCAGCGCCGCCACCACGCCCGCGAGCTTGTCGTAGAGCATCCCGGCGCGGGCGGCGATCTCGGCCGCACCGCGCTCGCGCCGCTCGACGGTCCAGAGGTGCTCGACGGTCTTCAGCGCCAGCATCAGCGTCGAGGGGGTGGCGATCCCGACCCGCCGCTCGAGCGCCTCGGCGGTCAGCCGTGGCTCGACCCGCAGCGCCTCGGCGAAGGCGCCCTCGACCGGCAGGAACATTAGGACGTAATCCACCCCCTCGGCGTCGAGCGACTGGTACGCGCGGGACGAGAGCTCGGCCACATGGGCGCGGATCGCGGCGACATGGCGGCGCAGGGCGGCGGTGCGGGTGGCGTCGTCCTCGGCCCCCGCCGCGTCGGCATAGGCGTTGAGCGAGCATTTCGCGTCGATCACCAGCGACCGCCCGCCCGGCATCGTCACCACGACGTCGGGCCGCCAGCGGCGCCCCTCGGCATCCGTGGTGCCGGTCTGGGTGCGGTAGTGCTGCCCCGAAACCAGCCCTGCGGCGTCGAGCACCTGGGCGAGGATCATCTCGCCCCACGCCCCCTGCCGCTGCTTGTCGCCCCTGAGCGCGCGGGTCAGCGCCACCGCGTCGCGGCCGATCTGCTCGGAGCGCTGGTGCAGCCCCTCGATATGGGTGCGCAGCGCCGCCTGTGCGGCCTCGCCCGCGCGCTGACCGGCCTGCACCTCGTCCTGGAACCGCGCCACCTGCTCGCGGAACGGGGTCAGCAGCGCGCCCAGCCGCTCGGCGTGGGCGCGTTCGAGGTCGGCGCCCTGACGGCGCAGGCTCTCGTCGGCCATCAGGCGGAACTGGTCGGCCATCTCGGCGCGCAGCGCGCGCAGCGTCTGCGCCTCGTGCGCGGCGATCTCGGCGTCGCGGGCGGCGGTCAGCCGGGCCGCGTCGAGCGCCCGTTCCAGCGCCGCGCTCTCCTGCCGCGCGCGGTGGAGGGCGTCGGCGAGGTTGTCACGCTCTTCGGTCAGCTCGGAGAGCCGGGCGCCCTGCGCGGCGGCCCGCGCCTCGGCCGCCGCCGCGGCGATGCGGGCCTGCGTCAACACCGCCTCGGCCCGCCGCCGGCCGCGCCCCTGCCCCATGGCCCAGAGCGCGGCGAGCACGAGGGCACCGGCCGCCAGCGCCAGCCAAGCCGCGGCCCAGCCGCCACCCGCCCTGGCAAGCCACGCCTCGGCCCGGGTCATGCCCTGCCCTGCCCGTCAGTCCTGTCGTCCATCCGCCGACCGCCCCTGCCCTCATGCCACAGGTTCAGCACCCACGGCCGTTTGCCGACAGTGTTCGCGATTCGGTCCCGAATCGCAAGCGTCTGTCAGAGACCGGCGTTGCGGTGCTGCAGGAACGACAGGATGGTGTTGGCGTAGGCGCGGGTTTCGCGCTGCGCGACCGGGTCGTTGGCCAGCCACGTCAGCAGCGAACTGTCGCTCGAGGTCGAATAGCCCATCCGCCAGCCCCCGAACTGCCGCCGGTCCTGCGTGCCGCGCCAGAGATAGGTCAGGTTCGTGTGGCGCGGGTCACGCTCCATCCGGGCGCAGATCATGGCGAGCGGCTCGGCCGCCCCCTCGAGCCACTGGTAGAAGAACCCGTCCTCGTGATGCAGGAAGCCGGTGAGGTCCAGCTCGGCATTGACCCGCCGCGCGGTCTCGAGCAGCTGGCGCGAGGCCTCGCTGTTCGGCGGCATCCGGGTTTCGCTGCGGTAGAGCACGAAGCTGATCGGCATGGGGGATCCTCCTGATATGGCGGAGAGATCCCGCAAGGATCAGCGATAGACGATCCGGCCCAGCGAAAGAAGATGGCGAGGGGCTCAACATTTGATGCCTTCCCCTGCGTCGTGGCGCGGAACGCGGCGTCAGACCGGCAGGCACCAGCCGGTCAGCGCCGCCGCCGCCGCGCCGTCGTGCAGGCGCAGCGCCAGCTCTCCGTCGGGCTTGAGGCGGGCGTTGGGGAAGCGCGCCAGCATCGCCTGCGGCTCGACCAGCCCCGCGCGGATCGCCGGGCGACGGACGTACCAGAGCACCCAGCCCTCGTTCAGCACCGCCGAGAACATCCAGTCCTCGCCGCGCCGGAAGCGCAGGTCGTGGGCGATGAACCCCTTGCTCGTCAGCTCGCGCGAGAAGCCCTCGGGCAGCGGGCAGGTGACGACCTCGCGCCACGCCGCCCGCGCCCCGTCCGAGACGCCCTCGGCCGCCGCCAGCCAGTCGTCGCTCATCGCCCGGACCTCACTGATCGAGGAACGAGCGCAGCTTGCGCGACCGCGACGGGTGCTTGAGCTTCCGCAGCGCCTTGGCCTCGATCTGCCGGATGCGCTCGCGCGTGACGCTGAACTGCTGGCCGACCTCTTCCAGCGTGTGGTCGGTGTTCATGCCGATGCCGAAGCGCATCCGCAGCACCCGCTCTTCGCGCGGGGTCAGGCTGGCCAGCACCCGCGTCGTCGTCTCCTTCAGGTTCTCCTGAATGGCCGAGTCGAGCGGCAGGACGGCGTTCTTGTCCTCGATGAAATCGCCGAGCTGGCTGTCCTCCTCGTCCCCGATCGGGGTCTCGAGGCTGATCGGCTCCTTGGCGATCTTCATCACCTTGCGAACCTTCTCCAGCGGCATCTGGAGCTTTTCGGCCAGCTCCTCGGGCGTCGGCTCGCGGCCGATCTCGTGCAGCATCTGCCGCGAGGTGCGGACCAGCTTGTTGATCGTCTCGATCATGTGGACCGGGATGCGGATCGTGCGGGCCTGATCGGCGATCGAGCGGGTGATCGCCTGCCGGATCCACCAGGTCGCGTAGGTCGAGAACTTGTAGCCGCGCCGATACTCGAACTTGTCCACGGCCTTCATCAGGCCGATGTTGCCTTCCTGAATGAGATCAAGGAATTGCAGGCCGCGGTTCGTGTATTTCTTGGCGATCGAGATGACCAGGCGCAGGTTCGCCTCGACCATCTCCTTCTTGGCTTGGCGGGCCTCCTTCTCGCCGCGCTGGACCTGGTTCACGATCCGGCGGAACTCTTCGATGTCCACGCCGACGTGCTGGCCCACGCGGGCCATGTCGTGGCGCAGCTTCTCGACACCGGCGAGGTTCTTGTCGAACAGCGCCTGCCAGCCGCGGCCCTTGTTGCCGCGCATCCGGTCGATCCAGCCGGGGTCCAGCTCGGACCCGCGATAGGCCTCGATGAACTCGCGCCGGTTGATTCGGGCGGCGTCGGCCAGCTTCACCATGCCGCTGTCGATGGTCACGATCGAGCGGTTGATCCCGTAGATCTGGTCGACCAGCGCCTCGATGCGGTTGTTGTGCAGGTGCAGCTCGTTCACCAGCCCGACGATCTCGGAGCGCAGCTTCTGATAGGCGGCCTCGTCGCGGGCCGAGAAGCTCTCGTCCTCGTTCAGCGTCGCCGACATCCGCTGGTCCTGCATGTCGGCCAGCTGCTCATAGTCGCGCGCGATCGCCTCGAGCGTCTCGAGGACGCGCGGCTTGAGGCTCGCCTCCATCGCCGCGAGCGACAGGTTCTGGCCCTCGTCGTCCTCGTCGTCGGCGTCGTCGCGACGCATCGGGTTGCCGTCGGCATCGACCTCGCCCTCGCTCCACTGGGGCTTGGCGGTCTCGGTCGCGGTCTCGCCCAGCGGCAGGTCCACCGGCAGGTCGGCGTCGCCCTCGCCCTCGTCGCCCATGGCGCGGCCGAAGGTCGTCTCGAGGTCGATCACGTCGCGCAGCAGGATGTCCTCGTTCAGAAGCTCCTGCCGCCACATGGTGATGGCCTTGAAGGTCAGCGGGCTCTCGCAGAGCCCGGCGATCATGGTGTTGCGGCCGGCCTCGATGCGCTTGGCGATGGCGATCTCGCCCTCGCGGCTCAGCAGCTCGACCGAGCCCATCTCGCGCAGGTACATCCGCACCGGGTCGTCGGTGCGGTCGAGCTTTTCGGTCTCGGTGGTGGCGACGGCGACCTCGCGCGAGGTCGAGGCGGGGACCACGGCGCCGCCCTGCTCGCCCTCTTCGGCCTCTTCGTCCTCGATGACGTTGATGCCCATTTCCGAGAGCATCGACATCACGTCCTCGATCTGCTCGGACGAGACCTGTTCCGGCGGCAGGACGGTGTTGAGCTGGTCGTAGGTGATGTAGCCGCGCTCGCGCGCCTCGGCGATCATGCGCTTGACCGCCGCCTGGCTCATGTCGAGCGAGTGGTCGTCGTCCTTGGCGTCCGGCTTGTCGTCGTCGTCCTTGGCCATGCGGGCGTGTCCTTCTTGCGAGCGATTCGGAACAGCGCCCGAATCAGGCCGGGCCTTCCGGCGGTTCTAGTCGAATCGCCGGGCCCGGTCAAAGCCGGGCCCGGCGGTGATTCGGTCCTGTGATTCGTGCCCGCCGCGGCGGGGCGTTCAGCGGCGGCGGTTGCGCATCAGCGCCTCGGCCTGGGCGCGCACCGCCGCGAATTGTTCCTCGAGCGCGCGCTGGTCGCCCATCACCCCGCTGTCGCCCCCGAGGTCGGGGTGGTCGGCCTGCTGGCGCGCGCGGGCCGACTGGCTCACCCGCCAGGTCAGCCCCTCGTCCACCAGCCCCTCCATCTCGGCCTCGGCGCGGGCGATCTCGTCGCGGGCGGCGCGGTGGGCCTCGATCCGGTCGAGCGCGTTCAGCAGCATCGCCCGCGCGGCGTCGGGGTGTTCGGCCGGGTGGGCGATGGCAGGGGCCGAGCGGACATGGGGATCGGCCATGATCGCGTCAAGGGCGGCGCGCCCGGCGGCGCTGGCGGCCCCGGCGAGCAGGTCGTGGACCAGCGCCGCGCGGCCCGGGTCCGGGGGCTCGAGCCGTTCCAGCCGCGCCTCGACCTCGGCCACGAGGTCGGGGCGGGCGGCGCAGAGCGCCAGCACCATCGCCTCGATCAGCCCCTCGCCGGGATCCGCCGCCACGAGGGTCGAGGCGCGGGTCTGCGGCAGCGGCGGCGGCGGCTCGCCGCGGCGCTGGAAGCGGCCGCCGGGGCTGCGGGCGGGGGCAAAGAGCGCCCAGCGCTTGCGCTTGATCTCGGCGGTGGTGTGCTCGCGCGTGGCCGGGTCGGGGATCAGCGCCACCGCCGCCGCCAGCGCCCGGTCGAGCGCCGCCTTGCGCTCGGGGCTGTCGAAGCTGCGCCCCTCGGTCTCGCGCCGCCAGAGCAGGTCGACGAGCGGCTGCGCGGCCTCGATCACCGCGCGCATGGCGGCGGGTCCGCCGGCCCGGATCAGGTCGTCGGGATCCTGCCCCGGCGGCAGCAGGGCAAAGCGCAGCGCCTGCCCCGGCCCGGTCAGCGGCAGCGCGAGGTCGATGAGCCGCATCGCCGCCCTGAGCCCCGCCGCATCGCCGTCGAGCGCGATCACCGGCTCGGGCGACACGCGCCACATCAGCCGCAGCTGCTCTTCGGTGATGGCGGTGCCGAGCGGCGCCACCGCGCCCTCGATCCCGGCGCGGACCAGCGCGATCACGTCCATGTAGCCCTCGGCCACCACCAGCGGCTGGCCCTTGGCGACGGCGCTGCGGGCGGGGCCGAGGTTGTAGAGCGTGCGGCCCTTGTCGAAGAGGTCGGTTTCTGGGCCGTTGAGGTATTTCGCCCGCGCATTCGGGTCCATCGCCCGGCCGCCGAACGAGATGCAGCGCCCGCGGGCGTCGCGGATCGGAAAGATGATCCGGCCGCGGAAGCGGTCATAGGCCGCGCTCCGGTCGTCGGGCTTGATTGCCAGCCCCGCCGCCACCGCCTGCGCCTCGGGGACGCCGGCCTCGGTCAGGTGCCGCAGCAGCCCCTGCCGCAGGTCGGGGGCAAAGCCGATCTCGAAGCGGTCGAGCGTGCCCGCGTCCAGCCCCCGCCCGGCGAGGTAGTCGCGCGCCGCCGCCCCCGCCCCGGTCTGAAGCTGCAGGCGGAACCAGCGCAGGGCGCGGTCCATCACTTCGACCAGCTCGGCCCGGCGGTCGGTCTGCGCATGCTCGCGCGGCGAGCGCTCGGGCATCGGCACACCGGCCTCGGACGCGAGCACCGCCACGGCGTCGAGGAACCCCATCCCCTCGGCCTCGCGCAGGAACCCGACCGCGTCGCCCTTGGCGTGGCAGCCGAAGCAGTAATAGAAGCCCTTCTGGTCATCGACGTGGAAGGACGCGGTCTTTTCCGAATGGAACGGACAGGGCGCCCACCAGTCCCCCTTGGCCTGGTTCGACTTGCGCAGGTCCCACGTCACCCGCCGGCCCACGATCCGGCTGATCGGGACGCGGGCGCGCAAGTCGTCGAGGAATCCGGGCGGCAGGCTCATTCGGGCGGTCTCGGGCGCAGGGCCGGGGGCGAGGTCGGGGGCTGGGGCTGGTGCAGGTAAGGCTGAGGATGCGGGCCCATCATCCCGCGCCGACCGCCCCGCGGGCAAGCCTCCAGTAATGGTCGGCGAGCGCCGCGCGGTCCAGACGCCCGCCCTCGCGGTACCAGTTCGTCACCCCGGTCAGCATGGCGATCAGCGCCATCGCCGCCAGCCGCGGATCGTCCAACCGCATCTCGCCCGACACCGCCCCGGCCCGCAGGATGCCGGTCAGCGCGTCCTCGTAGCGGCCGCGCAGCGCGGCGATGGCGGCGTGGTTCTCGGGTGTGAGGCTGCGCAACTCCATGTAGCTCAGGAACACCTCGTCGGGGTGGTCGAGCGAATAGGCGATGTGAAAGCGCACGAACCGCTCGAGCCGTTCCAGCGCGCTGCGGTCGGGGCTGTGGTCATGGCTGTCGGCCCAGGCGGCGAGCAGCAGCTCCATATGCTCGCGCAAGAGGTCCGCGAGCAGCGCCTGCTTGTCGGGGGTATAGGCGTAGAGCGCGCCCGCCTGCACCCCCACGGCGGCGGCGATCTGGCGCATCGTCACCGCCCCGTAGCCGTGGCGTGCAAACAGCCGCCGCGCGGCCTGACGGACGAGCGGGCCGGTGATCTCGGCGCGGGAGCCTTGGGTGCGGGCCATCCCGGCGGTGTAGCGAAAAGCGGCGGGTGGGGGAAGCTTGGGGCTGGCGGGGGGTGGGGGGCGGTGGAAGTGGGAGCGCGGGGCCCGGCTGCGGGCCAGTCGCCCTTCGGGACGATGGGGACCGCCTGTGAGGGGTGACCCGGCTCGCCACCTGCGTTCGTCCAGCGAGGTGAGCTGGAACGCGCAAGCGGGGCGGAGGCGGGTCGCGCCGCGCGACGACATCCGAAACCGACGATGGCGCCCTGCGCAATGGGACGCCCGACACCGGCACGGCGTGCCGCCCCACCTTACCCCCACGGGGCTTCCGCACCGGCCGCCCCGGCGCTATCCTTGCCCGATGCTGCGCCCGCTCGCCTGTTGCCTCGCCCTGCCGCTGCTGGCCGCCTGCGCCGAGCCGGATGCCGCCGAATACCCCCGGCTCATGCCGTTGAGCGAGCTGAACCAGCCCCCCGCCATCCCCGCCCATGCCGCCGAGGCGGCCTCGGACCCCGCCGCCGCGGGTGCCGCGCTCGACGCCCGCCCGGCCGAGGCGGT